>JBGOTX010000302.1:0-3530 GCA_041476705.1 Candidatus Zixiibacteriota bacterium | reverse complement strand
CTCGATCTGGTCGAGCTGATGAAAACCACCGAGCAGGACTACGCGCTGGGCGGCGGCACCGCCCGGGTGTGGACCAATCCTCAGCAAATTCTTGATGACCTGACCGGCGACGGCCTGACCAAGCAACGCTGGTTCTCGTATCAGCGGATTGTCAACAAGGCCGAAATCTTCGGCGAGACCGCCGCGGTCGAAGTGACCTTTGTGGACAAAGAAAAATCCAGGGGGTACCGCACCAAGTTCGGCGTCCACAAGGTCAACGAAAAATGGAAGATTTACAGCTTCAAGACAATTCAAGGGGAAAGCTGACCTCGTAAAGAGTCAGGCCGTTCCGCTTTGTCTTTGAGTACCGCCTGCATGTTCCGATTCGGCATGTTCTTACGCGAGCAAGTACCGACTATTTCTGTCCACGACCTTCGTGGAAAAGAGCTGTCCAACGAGAAATTTTTCCTGCTCGATGTCCGCACTAAGGAAGAATTTGAGGCGGGCCATTTGGGATTCACCAATGCCCTGATTCCACACGATCTCTTGCCTTCTCAGACCGACAAGCTCCCGCAAGACAAGAACATACCGATTTATTGTTTTTGCCGTTCGGGGCGACGAAGCGCCGGTATCACAAAGTACCTTCGGTCAATCGGTTACCGGGAAGCATACAACGTTTCCGGGGGGATACTTGAGTGGGCCAAGTCGGGCTACGAGATCGAAACAGGATTGGAAAGGTCACAATGAGGTCGGACAGGGAGCGGCGGGCCGCAAATACTCCTTGCATAGTGGATTGAACGGGAGTATATAGCGTGTGACGACGGTGCCCTGTATAACGGGGTGTCTGTAAAGGATTTTCGGATTTTATCCAGATTCTAACCCTTGCTGACGGCGAGGGTTATTTTTTTGGGGGACTGAACGCGCCGGCCGCCCTGTTCGTCTTGTGGCTGAAAGCCCCCACTTTTCGGTTGTGCCGTCCGGCGGGAGAGCATATATTGGCGGCTGAGTTAGATAGGACGCAAGGGAGTTGGGTGAGATGAAGAAGATTTGGACATTGATTTCTTTAGTGGTCGCGTTGACGATCGTGTTGGCGTGGGAATCCAGTTGTCGCAAGGACATCTATGTCGCGCCGCCGCCATCCATCATCGGACAGTACAAAGGTACGTATAGGTACACCGAGGACGACGGCAACCCGCGGACGACAAATATCGACACCTCCCAGTATGTCAAAGTGACGTTCTTCTCCGATTCGTGGCTTATGTACCTCGACTTAACGAAGACCCCGTTGAAAGATCGTATCGCGTGTGATTGCAAGGGAGACTACACATTGGATAACGGCATTCAAATGGATACCACCGATGGCAATTTGACCAAAGGAGTTTGTACCATGGATTGGTTGCCGGTCGGCACATTTCAGTTGATCAGAAGTCAAACTGACACCGTGTGCCCATTGCTAATTCAGCAAGTTTCTAATGACATACAGAAGAACCTTACCATACGGAAGACCTTTTGCTTGAAGCCGGCTATCTTCTAATTCATTTGGACCCGAGATTTCCAGGGCAGGCACCCACCGGTACCTGCCCTTTTTCTTGACCCGAATCTCTTTTCACTGACACCCCCTGTCACTCCCCCCACTTTACTTGGAGCCGGGACAGCGAACAACCGGGTATTGCCGGACACCGACTGGTATCGGCCAGAGGGGGGCGCCGTTAAGCGGCCCCCCGTTCTTTTTGGCCTGATGGCGGTCGAAGAAAGGAGTCACAGACAACATGCTCTCTAAAGTGATGTCATCGGCCACGCTCGGTGTGGAGGCGTACACGGTCGAGGTGGAAACCGACATTCAACAGCAACTTCCGGCCTTTGTCACGGTTGGCCTGCCGGACGGCGCCGTGCGCGAATCAAAGGAACGGGTGACGGCGGCGATCAAAAACTCGGACTTTATCTTTCCGTCAAAGAAGATTACGGTCAACTTGGCGCCGGCGGATATCAAGAAAGAGGGTTCCGCCTTTGACTTGCCGATTGCGGTCGCCATTCTCGCCGCCACCGGACAAATCCTTCGGGACCGATGCGACGACTTTATTCTGCTCGGAGAATTGTCCCTCGATGGCGCCGTGCGCGCCGTGCCGGGTGTGCTTCCCATGGCCATGCATATCAAGCCCAACAACGGCATCAAAGGGTTGATTATTCCTCAGGAAAATGCCCGTGAGGCGGCCATTGCCGGGACAGTGCCGGTGTATCCGGTGCAATCGCTCAAACAGGCGATTCATTTTCTGGAGGACACGACCACCATTAATCCGTTCACGATTGATATCGCCGAAGTATTCGAGCAGGCCCGTCGATACGTGGTCGATTTCTCGGATGTAAAAGGGCAGGAATCGGCCAAGCGGGCGCTTGAGGTATCTGCGGCGGGAGGGCACAATATCATCATGATCGGCCCGCCCGGATCCGGCAAGACCATGCTGGCGCGACGGGTCTCGACTATTCTGCCCGATATGACGGTGGCCGAGGCGCTCGAAACAACCAAGATTCACTCAGTCGCTGGCCGCCTGCCTCCGGGGGCGGGTATGGTGGCCACGCGACCATTTCGGGCACCCCATCACACCGTTTCATACGCCGGACTGGTAGGCGGCGGCTCCGTTCCCAAGCCAGGCGAGGTCTCGATGGCGCATCACGGGGTATTGTTCCTCGATGAACTCCCGGAATTCAAAAAGGATATTCTCGAAATGCTCCGCCAGCCGATGGAAGATCATATGGTCACAATCTCGCGGGCGATCACCACGCTCACCTACCCGGCGCGTTTCATGCTGGTGGCGGCCATGAACCCCTGTCCCTGCGGGTATCACGGCGACCCGACCCACGAATGCAATTGTTCATCGGCCGAGATACAGCGGTACATGTCGCGCATTTCCGGGCCGCTCATGGACCGGATTGACATTCACATCACCGTGCCGTCGGTGAAGTTCAAGGACCTGTCGGGCGAATTGCGCGGGGAGTCGTCCACCCCTATCCGGAACCGGGTAAACTCGGCGCGCAAGCGCCAACTGATAAGGTTCAAGGATGAAAAGGGGATTTTTTCAAACGCGCAGATGGAGTCGCGGGATATCCGAAAGTTTTGTGTGATCGATGAAAAATCCCAGGCGTTGTTGGGGTTGGCGATCAAGAAACAGGGGTTATCGGCGCGGGCCTACGACCGGATTCTCAAAGTCTCGCGCACGATTGCCGATCTGGCCGACTCGGATACGATCGAGATGGGTCATGTCGCTGAGGCGGTGCACTACCGGTCGCTGGATAGGCATTTGTGGTTGTGATTTTACATGTAGGGCGGGAGCCCTGCGCTCCCGCCAATTCGGACGGAAGATAAGATGGCAGGAGCACGGGGCTCCTGCCCTACAAGAAGATGGGGATTTGAGAGAATGTCAAAGCTGATTCGTCTTCTGACGACAGACAACTTCTTCTTTGTTACCATCGTCACTTTTGAAAGGAAGCCGATTCTATCCGAGTCTGCTCCCATGTTGAGAGCGGCCATAGAGTCTACAATGTCAAAGTTCGGG
>JBGOTX010000301.1:0-3535 GCA_041476705.1 Candidatus Zixiibacteriota bacterium | reverse complement strand
TGTGCTCGTTCATTACGCCGTGGAATTTCCCGATGGCCATCCCATCGTGGAAAATGATGCCCGCGTTGATCTGCGGCAACACGGTAGTAATCAAGCCGGCGACCGACACGCCGCTGTCGGTTGTAAATCTGATGAAGTCGTGTGAGCGAGTGGGCATTCCGGCGGGCGTGGTGAACCTGGTCACCGGGCAGGGCGGGGCGTTGTCTGATGCGCTAATCACCGATGATCGGGTGCGTATTGTCTCGTTTACCGGTTCGACGGAAATCGGACGCAAAGTGTCGATGGCCTGCGCCGCCAAGTTTAAGCATTCGTGTCTTGAAATGGGTGGCAAGAACGTACAGATTGTCATGGACGACGCCGATCTCGATCTGGCGGTCGATGGCGCCCTGTGGGGGGCGTTCGGCACGACCGGTCAGCGGTGCACCGCCACCAGCCGATTGATCTGTCACCGCAGTATCGTGGACAAGTTTACGCAGATGCTTGTCGATCGCGCCAAAAAGCTGAAAGTCGGCAACGGTCTTGAGGACTCGGTCCAGATGGGACCTTGTGTCAATCAGGCGCAACTCGACACCGTAGTAAGTTATATCGAGATTGGCAAGAAGGAAGGGGCCGCATTGCTGGCAGGTGGCAAACGGTTGACGGGGGGCGCGCACGGCAAGGGGTTCTTTGTCGAGCCGACCATTTTCGGCAATGTCACCCAGTCGATGCGCATCTGGCGCGAAGAAATTTTTGGGCCGGTGCTGAGTATCGGCTCGTTTAATACATTCGAACAAGCAATCGAGATGGCCAACGACACCAATTACGGTCTGTCGGCTTCGCTGTACACGCGCGATATTAACAAAGCATACACGGCAATGCGCGACGTGTACACCGGCATTTTCTATGTCAACGCGCCGACGATCGGCGCCGAAACCCACTTGCCGTTCGGCGGGACCAAGGACACCGGCAACGGGCATCGCGAAGCGGCCACGGCGGCGCTCGATGTGTACAGTGAATGGAAATCGATCTATGTCGATTTCAGCGGCCGGATTCAACGGGCGCAAATCGATAATCAGTAGGAACGAAGGACCAACGACCTGTCATGACGCGACCAACCGCATACGAGCGTATCGACGGACACTCCCCGTTCTGGGTGATCCGGTTTATCTGGCTTTCTTCATCGATATAGCCGCCTGCCCACCACCAGTGAAAGGAAACGCGTAAACGACAAACGTTATTGGCAGGAGTGAAAGACGATGAACACACGAAAGAAAGTCATAATCATGGGCGCGGCCGGGCGTGACTTCCACAATTTCAACACGCTCTATCGTAACAACGAGCAGGTTGAGGTGGTGGCCTTTACCGCGACCCAGATTCCGGATATTGACGGTCGCAAATATCCTGCGGCGCTGGCCGGCAATCTCTATCCGAAAGGGATTCCCATCCACCCGGAGAGTGAGCTTATCGATCTGATCGGGAAGCATGCGGTGGACGAAGTGATCTTTTCGTACTCGGATGTTTCATATCAATACATAATGGAAAAAGCCGCTCATATCATGGCCGCCGGCGCGCGGTTTGCGGTTGAAGGCGGCCGCCCCACGATGATCAAGTCATCCAAGCCAGTGGTGGCGGTGTGTGCCGTGCGCACCGGAAGCGGCAAGTCTCAGACTACCCGGAAGGTCGCCCAAACGCTCAAGGCGCTCGGCAAAAAGGTCGTGGCGATTCGCCACCCCATGCCGTACGGTGATCTGACCAAACAGGTGTGTATGCGCTTTGCCACCCTGCGCGATCTGGACAAGCACGATTGCACCATTGAGGAGCGGGAAGAGTACGAGCCGCATATCGTCAACGGCATCACAGTTTATGCCGGTGTTGATTACGAAGTTATTATCCGCAAGGCGGAGAAAGAAGCCGATGTGATCCTGTGGGACGGCGGCAATAACGACATGCCGTTTTATGTGCCCGATATTCACATCACGGTGGTCGACCCGCACCGTCCGGGGCACGAACGGACCTACTATCCGGGCCAGACTAATCTGATCATGGCCGATGTGATCGTCATCAACAAGATCGACTCGGCCGATCCAGAGTCGATTGCCGAAGTACGCAACAGTATCATGACCTATAATCCTAACGCCATCGTGATCGACGCCGCATCGCCAATCCAAGTGACCGACCCGAGCATCATGCGCGGCAAGCGGGTGCTGGTGGTTGAAGATGGTCCCACCCTTACTCACGGCGAGATGAAATACGGCGCCGGTGTGGTGGCGGCGGAGCGGTTCGGCGCGGCCGAGCTGGTCGACCCGCGCCCCTATGCGGTCAAATCGATAGCGGCGACGTACGAGAAATACCCGGATATCGGCATCCTGCTTCCGGCCATGGGGTATGGCGACAAACAGGTCAAGGACCTTGAAGATACGATCAATCGGACTAAGTGCGATCTGGTGGTCATTGCCACGCCGATTGATCTTGGGAAAATGATCAAGATGAACAAACCGAGTGTGCGGGTCTTTTACTCTCTGCAGGAATTGGGCGAACCCAATCTGATGACTGTGCTCGCTCCGAGATTCGGGCGCGCGCGTCGTTCGGTCGACAAGAAAGCCGGCAAGGCCGGGAAGCGGCGGTAGGCGACACCAATGTCCCCGCACAAGACGGCGGTGGTGGCTCTGGGCGGGAATGCGATCACGCAACCCGGCCAGGAGGACACGATTGCCAATCAGTTTGCCAACACGCGCATCTCGCTCGACGGAATAGTCGAGCTGGCTCGTGACGGGTACAATCTGGTGGTTACCCACGGGAATGGTCCGCAAGTAGGCAATGCCCTCCTGCGGATCGAACTGGCGCGCGGCAAGGCGCCGGTCCTGCCGCTCGGCGTGCTGGTGGCCGATACCGAAGGCGGCATGGGATATATGATCGAACAGTCATTGCAAAATCGATTGCAAAAAGAAAAGATAGATCGGCCGGTGGTTACGATTATTACGCAGATGCTGGTGGATGAGCATGACCCGGCGGTGGCGAATCCGACCAAGTTCATAGGACAATTCTACACCGAGGATGAATCGCGCATCTTCGCCCAAACGCGCGGCTGGCAGATGAAGAAAGACGCGGATCGGGGGTGGCGACGGGTGGTCCCCTCGCCGAAGCCGAAAAAAGCGATCAATGCCGAGGTTATAAGTCGATTAGTCCAATCAGGAGTGATCGTGGTCGCCGCCGGCGGTGGCGGCATTCCGGTGTTTGTTGATCGGCACGGTCTGCTCGAAGGGATGGATGCGGTCATCGACAAGGATCTTGGCTCGGCGGTGCTGGCCCACGAGATCGGCGCCGACGTTTTTGCGATTCTGACCTCGGTTGACAAGGTGGCCATCAATTTTGGCAAGCCGGATCAGAAAGATATCGAGGTCTGCACGTTGTCCGAGATCAAGCGGTACGTTGCAGAAAAACATTTCCCGGCCGGGTCGATGGGACCGAAAATCGAAGCCGCCATCGAGTTCCTCGACTGTGGCGGCCGGATGGTGACAATTTCTTCGTTTGCCAACGCCCGCATGGCGTTGACCGG
>JBGOTX010000300.1:0-3544 GCA_041476705.1 Candidatus Zixiibacteriota bacterium | reverse complement strand
GGCGGCCGACGGTCGATTTCAGTGTCAGCAATCCGTTTGCGCCGTTTGGATCGATGTCGGCCATTGGATTTCGCACTCTCTGGTCGGACTACCGCGCCGCATTTCAGATATCGCTCGACAAAACATTCAAGCGGTGGTATTCGCGGCCCGACCGGATAACTCTGCACTTTGATCATTCGCTTATGATTTCTTCGCCGGAGAACTCCGATCCACTGGCGCCTTTGCCGGAAAGATTGCGGAAATATCTCCCCGATCTCAACTGGGAGAACTCAAAGATATGGACCTCGCAAGCGCGAGTCGGCTGGTTGAAGACTTTCCATAACGGCGAATTCCGGCTTGAAGGGAACTCTCAAGCCGTCATCTATGGCGATTCCGATCTGAACCGGGCCTCGATTGAAGATCGCGTGCAGAGCCAGCTTCGCATCTCGAACGCTCGCCGAGCATGGTTCATGCTGACCGGCGGTTTCAATTTCACCTTTGGCCGATCGCCCGCGCAGTTTGTCCGTCATCTGAGCCGAGCGCGGAGTGTCGATCAGTTTCTTGACAGCAAGCTGTTCCGCTCCCCTGGGACATTCCCGACCGACTGGCAGAATGATTTCTACCTCCCCGGCGGACCAGTGCGTGGATATCAGGACCGCGCAGTCTGGCTTTTCGATTCATGGAACGGCTCGCTTGAAATCACGCCTCCCGATCTCTTGCCGTACCGATGGTTCCGCAAACTGCCGTTGATCGGCGGGTTCTTGTCGCGCACCGACCAGACGATCTTTGTCGATGCCGCCGCGGTTACGATGCAGGGAAGTGAATACCAATACCGCGCTCCGATTCGTTCGAGTGAAACGACAATCAGCGGCAAGAAAATGCGGGCGTATGTGTCGTCGGGTATTTCTTTGACCTTCCCGCCGATTTGGTCGCAGCATTTTGTGCGGCTGGATTTCCCCTTCTACCTGAACCGCCCCGCCACCGGTGACAAAGAGTTTGATTTCCGTTTCTCCGCCGCGTGGATACTGCCGCTGAAGTGGTGAAGGTACGCCGCCTGCCTCGAAGACATGATTGAACGCCATTGCGAGTGTCCGGCATTTGCCGGATCGAAGCAATCTCTCCTCGTCCTTTCGTTGTGAGGGCCTCCATCCCCAATGGGTCTGTTTCACATCGTCTCCAAGCATAACCGGCGGCCTATACACCGGCTCGGTATTGGCTTCGCTTTGTTCGGCGTGGGCCGCGTTGGAACGAGGATTCTCGCGCCGAAGTTGAAGCGACACAAGGAAGCATGCGGAATTGGCTTCGCTTTGCAACGGGATTGAAATTCCCGAAATTGGCTTCGTTTCATTAAATTTAGGGGTCCCACCTTCTTCTTCTCTCGTCGGCCTCGGCAAAGTGCCGGCGCCTACGAAACGGGAGTGCTGTTCGCGGACATAGTTCATCATTAGTGGGCGCGGAGGCGGAAACAGCGGTGGGTTGGTAGGGAAAGTGAGGGACGACAAGGAGCCCGGTGGCACGAGACTCTGTACCGTGGCGTCATGCGGCCCCGCTTGACGCTCTTGCCACACCGACGCTTAAGTAATTCGGCTAACGGTATCTTTTATACTCCGCCGATCAGATAGTGCGACTTCTTGATGGCGAATTGCACTCGTCTGGACTGTCGGCCCATCTCGTTACCTGTTCGACGATCCACAAGGACTGCATGGATATCGATCCAAACGGGCCTATTTTGGCATCGAAGGTTCAATGCCCTCCAGAACGTAAACCTTCTTAACTCAATCTTGTGGTCTACACGCCACAAGTCCGGTGCCGGATGGATATACAGAGTATCAATTTCTTTACTGTACAGACTCATGTCCGGTTCGCTCCACCTATCTGGAGCAAGACAGTAAGTTGAGTCGACACACTCTCCCTCAAAGCAGAGAGAGTCTACCAGGAAGATCGGAATGGAATCGATGTCCGTTGTATCAGAAACCTTTGATGTGAAATTGACCTCGCAATCCAAGCTGTAGAGCGAATCCCCACCTCCGCCCATTTTGACGTGATACCGATCGAATAGAATAATCGGCGGTTCTGATTTGATTGGCCTGAGGTTTGTTAAGGTACCTATGCATCCACCACAGGTAATAACAATCATGGCGACAATCGATAGCCTGGCTACATACGACAATACAGGTCTCTGGCAGGAAGTCGGGGCGTAAACTCCCGAGTTCGTTCTAGCGCTTCTCGTTACATCAAACACTTTGTCCCACCTCACCGGCCCAATATTCATCGTGGTGTTAGTGATACGATATCACCTGTAGGGAATTGTGTCAACAGTATCCTCGTAGGTCGAAATCCCTTGTGGTTTCGACATCTTAAACTAGAAACACCTGAGCGTGATGCTACTTCGTAAACCAGCCCCCAAAACACGCCCGCCGATACACCCGACCAACCCACCCACTAATCCGCCGATAACCTTGTACTTTGTCTTCGATGAGCTGACTTTGCCGTTCTCCCAGTTGTAAGTTGGTGGCGGCGCCGCTGAACCGCCGATAATCACGCCACACAACACCCCGACACCTGCTCCGGCATATGTCGCCGCGTTTCGCATGTCCGGACTGCTGTGGCTCAGAGTAATCTCGCGAATCCGTTGAATCGCAACAATCGAATCACGCTCGGTCAAAGAATCTATCTTGACCACCAGCAGTAGTTTTACGTCGTTGGCACCGACAAACTCGCCCCTTAATTCGTTGCTGTCGACGCAAATTAGTCTTACCTGGTCTCCGATCCGACTACGCAGCTTAATGACTTCAGAACAATTAACCGCGGGTGGAGGAGGCAGTCTCGTCTCGCGACCGTGAACTGTCATCGCCGACAGCAAACACCACACAAGAGTGATCGATGAGTAAGGGGAATTGGTATTCCTGTGATGTCCCGCGATGCTCATATGGATGAATCTACCGACTTTCGGCTTACGCCGCAAGCATTTCGGAGTTTGTAGGTCGGGACCTTTATGGTCCCGACATGCCCTCATCGAAGAGTGTCGGGACCGCGAGTGTCCCGACCTACCAGTCTGTGCAGGTCACCATGAAGACAGCAGGAGCACGGGGCTCCTGCCCTACGAATGGTATCTGAAACCGGCATTAGCGATCCTCCAATGGTAGTTCATACCAATTGGGTCGGACGCAGAATTACCTAAGAAGGGGTGGGGATTGTGTAATAGCCGTTTGTAGGTCGGGACCTTTATGGTCCCGACATGCCTGCATTGGAGAGTGTCGGGACCGCAAGGGTCACGATCTACCAGTCTACTGATATTGCAAACGCGACGATTGTCACTGAAGCTATTCGCTTACTCTTTCGAACTGGCGGGCGCTCTTGCTACTGAGATAACTGCCCACGAACATGACTATTCCTCCGGCAGACGCGAAAAAACCGAACCAAATACTCTCTAGCATTATGGCGAATATTATGCCGGTTGCGAGAAAAACGACCCCCAAGAGACCGTATATCAGAGAATGATATTTGTGCGCACGACTAGCTTTCGAATAACTCCCTTTGGCTCTCTTGATTAGTTCTTTGTTGG
>JBGOTX010000299.1:0-3551 GCA_041476705.1 Candidatus Zixiibacteriota bacterium | reverse complement strand
CTCGACGCCGGAGAAGGTCTCGATCAGCAGTACGCAGGCAATTAGCTTGCTGAAAGCAGGGAACGAGCGATTCGTCACTGGCAAATTGCAGTTTCCTAATCAGAATGCGGCCGCACTGGCGCGAACGGCGCCCGCTCAACACCCCAAGGCGACCATCCTATCCTGTTCCGACTCACGCGTTCCTGTCGAGAAGATTTTCGACATGGGCGTCGGCGACCTGTTTGTCGTCCGCGTAGCCGGCAACGTTTGCGATGTCGACGAAACGGGCACGATTGAATACGGCGTCGACCATCTGGGTACGCCGGTGCTCCTGGTGCTGGGACATACCAAATGCGGCGCCGTAACCGCGGTCGCCACGAATGCGACCGTTCATGGCTCGATTCCGCCGCTGGTGGAAAACATCAAGCCGGCTGTAGAACGGGCTCACGAAGCACAACCGAACCTGTCGGGCAAAGACCTGGTGCCGAGCGCCACGGTCGAAAACGTCTGGCAGTCGATCGCCGACCTCATTCAACACAGCGCCGCGATACGCGAGAAGATCATCGAAGGAAAGCTCAAAGTCATCGGCGGCGTCTACCACCTCGAAGACAGCAAAGTGGAATGGCTCGGCCCACACCCGCGCCAGAACTATCTGCTGGTTCATGCGTCCAGCTCGCCTTTAGACCATGATGCCAACTACTACGCGACCATGCACCGCGAGTGGCCCGACATTTCCGAAGTGGAACCTCCCGAGGGCGTCACCGGACAAAAAGCTCTCGAATGGCTGAAGGAAGGGAACGAACGCTTCACCACCGGCAAGCAGACTTTCCCCAATCTCGACGGGAAACACCTTGACGAGCTTCTGGCCGGACAACATCCTTTCGCCACCGTCCTTACGTGTTCTGATTCTCGCCTTCCGGCGGAAGAAATCTTCGACGCCGGCGCTGGAGACATTTTTGTGGTGCGCGTGGCCGGTAATGTGGCCGATGTCGACGAGACCGGCTCGATCGAGTACGGCGTTGGCCATGTGGGCACGCCGTTACTGGTGGTCATGGGACACTCTTCCTGCGGAGCAGTTACTGCAGTAGCCACCGGCGCCGAATTGCCCGGCTCAATCCCGACGCTGGTCGACAATATCAAACCCGCGGTCGACAAAGCTGCCCAGGATAACCCCAAGTTGTCCGGAAAAGACCTGGTTCCCGCCGCGATCGAAGCCAATGTCTGGCAATCGATGGAGGATTTGTATAAGAACAGCCCGGAAATCTGCGCCCTGGTCAAATCGGGCAAGTTGATGGTACAAGGCGCGGTCTATCACATCGACAATGGCTCGGTCGAATGGCTGGGACCTCATCCCCAACAGAACAAGTTCGTGAAAGAGCAGTACACTGCCTGCCTGTCCGGCGGTAAGCACGAAGAAGCCAGCAACGAGACTTCGACGCATGAAACAGCGGCTGTCACTCCGGCCGAATCGCACGAAACCCCGGCCGCTGAATCCAAGCCGGCCAATCATCGCGGTCAGGAAGAACCTTCCAGTAAACTCGATGAAGCGATGAAGACGCTGGAAGCTAACCTGAAGTCAGTCTCAGAGCCGACGACGACAAAGGTCGAACCGTCACAGGCCAAAACAGCAACGCACGAAACAGCGGCCCCTGCCTCCACCCGAGGCGCCTCGGTCTCGCCGAGACAGGACAATGCCGATCTAACCGCCCTGAACGCGGAGATCGGCCGCCTGCGTTCGCAGGTGACACAGCTGTCATCGTCGCTTGAAGCTCGCCGGGTATCCGAATCGGCCCTGGCGAACATGATGACCGATATCGAGTATCTCAAGTCAGAGAACGCCAAACTCAAAGGACAAACCGAGCAGACCAGCAAGATGCTGGCTTCGCTCGACGACGTCACCGCGCCCGCTGTCAACGCGCCGCAGATGGACAAACTTGCCGCCCTGGTAACCACTCTGAACGAATCGATTGAAAAACAAAAAACGATCACCAAGCCGACCGTCAACGCGCCGACTGTCAAACACGGCACGATTCAGATGACCGGCTTTGTGCATGAACAGTACTACAGCAAATTCGCGACGCAGGACAAGTCGACTTTTGACACCAAACGCGTACGACTCGGCGTAAGCGGCGATATCAACCCGTACGCCAAGATTGAAATCGTCGGCGACTTTGCCAAGACGCCCAAGCTGGTCGACGGCTACCTTGCTCTGTCACCCGGCAAGAACTGGAACGTGCGCGTGGGACAGCACAAAATTCCCTTCAGCACCGATGTCATGCGCTCGTCAACCGCCATGCCGTTTGTCAACCTCTCCCTGGCGGCGGCGCTGGGACCGGATCGCGATATTGGGTTGACGGTGAAGTACGGCACGAAGTTCTCCAAGACCTCCGGGATCGACCTCTACACCGGTCTGTCCAACGGCGCGGGGATCAATGCTTCCGACGCCAACACCGACAAGAACTACGTGTTCCGCGCCGAAACCAAAATCGCCGACATGTTCACGATTGCCCCGAACTGGTATTTCGGCAAGACCAACGACACCGGCGCTTTGAAACAGAATCTGAGCACCTACGGTGGCTCGGTGACGTGGACCTGGAAACAGGAAGTCCTCGAAGCCGAATACATCGGTTCCAAGATCGGCGCCACGAAGAAAGAGGGCTGGTCGCTGTGGGGCGGGCATACGTTCCCGACTACCGTCAAGTTCCTTCCGGAGATTCAAATGGTGGCACGGTACGAACAGTATAACCCCAGCATCGCCGCGATAAATGACAAGGCCAATCGCGTTACCCTGGGAACCAATCTGTTCATCGATAAGAAGTATACCGAAATTCAGTTGAACTATCAGTTCAACGGCGAACAGGGAACGTCGGTCAAAAACGACGAATTCCTGCTCAATTTCCAGGTGGCGTTCTAGTCCAGGAAATTACGCCCTCGCGGTTCACTCAACGGGACAGGCACTCCCTGTCCCGTTTTTCTTTCTGTGTAAATTCCTTCACCCGATTTTCGTTTCTCTGATTGACCCTGTGCCCTCGCCGGACATACATTGCCGGCATGGATAGTGACGAAGTCGGCGCGAGCACTCGGAAAGCCAATATCAAACCCCGGACGGGTCTGCTACGGCGCTTCAGGGGTATTCTGACTCAGTTCAAACGCGACCTGCGCGAACCCCTGGCCGAGTCAGACGGAAAGCCGTGGCTCAATCGGTGCGGTAGACGCACTCGTCATCTCTTCAAACGGCACGGCTGGAAATTGTTCTGGGGGATTGTAATCTTCTATCTGGTTCGCGATACCGTACTTTATATCATCATCCCCTATCTCGTCGCAAGAAAACTGCTGGGGTGAACGCCGGCCCGGTTGGAAACAACGACACTTGAGCAAGGTCGCTACTATCTTATGCCGGGATACTATGACAAATCGCTTTCCGCCGACCGGCTCCGGCAGGTCTATGAACTCGCGCCTCCGAGAACCCGACAATATCTGGATGCCGAAATCGCTCATGTCCTGTCCGAAATCCTACCACACCACATTGTACTTGAGCTTGGATGCGGCTATGGCCGGGCGCTGGCACGGCT
>JBGOTX010000298.1:0-3555 GCA_041476705.1 Candidatus Zixiibacteriota bacterium | reverse complement strand
GTGATGGGGGAGACGGTGGGTCTGGTGGCGGCGGTATGGGTGGATGCGCGTTTGCGATTGCACTCTACCACGCAGCCATCGACTATGATTCGACCACGGAGCTGTCTACTGGCGTGCCGGGTGCAGGGGGAGGACCAAGCACATCTCACGGCCCCTGGGGATTGAATTTAAGGACTTATGAGTTTGATTCTATATCGACTGTAATTCCGATGCCATCCCTCGCGAGTTCCAATCGGCAATAATGATCTTCCTTCAACTTGCGAACTCTAGTTTCAATCTTATATTCCCTCCATGTCTGACTTCAAAAAACTGACGGCATCGCAGATTGCATCCAATGTGCGGCAGGGGAAACTGACGGCGGCGGCGATTGCCGAAGAGTCCATTCGTCTGGCCAAGACAGAAGGAAAAGAACTGAACGCCTTTATCACGGTCTGCGAAGAAAAAGCGCTCAAGCAGGCCAAGGCCGTTGACCTGGCGGTCAAAGAAGGAAAAGCCGAGCGGCTTCCGCTGGCCGGAGTGCCGATCGCGATCAAGGATAACATCTCGTACACCGATTACCTCTGTTCGTGCGGATCGCATATTCTCGACAAGTATGTACCCCCGTATGACGCCACGCTGGTCACGCGGCTGATCGAGGCGGGCGCGGTTATTATCGGCAAGACCAATATGGATGAGTTCGCGATGGGGTCCTCGACCGAGAATTCGTACTACGGGCCATCGAAGAATCCGCACGGCGAGAATCTTGTGCCGGGCGGCTCATCGGGCGGATCGGCGGCGGCGGTGGCACAGGGAATTGTGCCGATAGCGTATGGTTCGGAAACCGGCGGGTCGGTGCGACAGCCGGCTTCGTTTTGCGGCGTGTACGGGATGAAGCCATCGTATGGCGGAATCTCGCGGTATGGACTGGTGGCGTTTGCATCATCGACCGACCAGATCAGCCCGCTCGCGCGGAAGGCCGAAGATGTCGCGCTGGCGTACCTGGTGGCGTGTGGGCGCGATCCCAAAGATTCGACCTCGGTGGCGTTTGATCATCCGAATTATCCGGAGAAGATGCGTGTCGACAAGAAGTTCACGATCGGTGTGCCGCGAGAATATTTCGCCGAGGGGCTTGATCCGGAAGTTCGCGCGGTGGTCGAAAAATGTATCGGTCAGCTGAAGAAGGCCGGTCACACATTCGTCGATATTTCGCTCCCGATGACCGACAAGGGGGTGGCGGTGTACTATATCATCGCACCTGCGGAGGCCTCGGCCAATCTGGCCCGATTCGACGGCGTCAAGTATGGTTTGCGCAAGAGCGGCGACAAAGAGCTGGCCGATATGTACGGTGACACGCGGGCGACCGGGTTCGGCGCGGAAGTCAAACGTCGGGTCATGCTCGGTACGTATGTGCTGTCGTCGGGGTATTACGACGCCTACTATATCAAGGCGTCCAAGGTGCGCGAGTTGATGCGCCGGGAGTTTGAAGAGGCGTTCAAGAAAGTCGATCTGATTATTTCGCCGACTGCCCCCACACCGGCGTTCAAGGTCGGCGACAAAATCGATGATCCGCTGGCGATGTACTTGAGCGATGCCTACACGATTCCGGCCTGCCTGGCGGGAATACCGGCGATATCGGTGCCGTACGGAAAATCATCCGATGGCCGGCCGATCGGCGTGCAATTCACAGCCGGGGGGTTCAATGAACTGGCGTTGTTTCAGGTGGCACATCTCATCGAAGCGATGAATTGATCATGTCGTTTACAACCGGAATAGACGGAATTCGTCTCTACCACGAAGAAGCGGGCACGGGTGTGCCGATTGTCTTTCTTCACGGGTTCACGCTTGATCATCGGATGTGGAGGGAGCAGAAAGAGTATTTCGCCAAGCAATATCGAGTGATTGTTCACGATTCGCGGGGGCATGGGAAATCGGAAGCCCCGCCGACCAATTATAGTCGAGATCATCGGGTCGAAGACCTCAAGCTGATGCTTGATCAACTTGGAATCGACAAGTGTCATCTGGTGGGGCTCTCGATGGAGGGCTCGACAGGAATCCTGTTCGCGCTGAAATATCCGGAGCGGCTGAGATCGCTCACGCTCGTCAGCACCGGCGCGGCGGGGTGGAATGTGGGAAAGAAGATTTCAAAGATCGACGAGTTGGCGCGCGCGAAAGGGAAAGAAGTTGCGCTTGAGCAGTGGCTGGAGTGGGCACTTCAGTGGTACAAAGGGAAAGATCAGTTCCGGGAGGTCGCGCAATTGCTGGAAGAAATCATGCGCGAGCATTCGGGGGCGATCTGGGCCGACCCAATGCGCGGGAAATATCCGCGCATGACTGATCTTGAGCATGTGCACAAAATCAAAGTTCCGACGATGATCATGGCGGGCGAGCGCGACCGGGTGTTTGTGCCGCTGGCGAAGGAACTTCACAAGAAAATTGAGGGGAGCCGGTATATCATGTATCCCGGAGTTGGGCACATGATTAATCTGGAGATACCGGAGAGGTTCAATGGGGATGTGGGGGAGTGGGTGGGGAGTATCGAAAAATGAGAGCGTCACCCTTCGACTCCGCTCAGGGTGACGTCGAAACGAATGATGTGCTCAAATGTGGGCGTCGTATTATTCCGCTGGACCCCGGGTCTTCGCCCGGGGTGACAGCTCTCATTGAGTCAATTCTTGGTCGATTTGCCGAACAACTCACTTCCATACATCCAGAGGAATTTGTCCAATTGTTTCAGGGGAAAAGACTGAAGTTCGAAAAAAGTGCGGTACTGTAAAATGACGTTCTTGAAAACCGAGTAATCTTTCAATTGAATCGCCTTGAAATCGGCGAATCCGAATTCTCTTCTATATGTATTGAGAAGGCGGTCGACATACTGGTCGTAAATAGGGTAAGCTTCAGGTACATGAAATGAGCAGTACTTGCTCGCAAATGAGTAGAAATTCCAGTCTTTGCCCTTTAACCGTGCGGCTGCAATTGATGCTACAACTCCCGTTTCGTGCCGTCTGAGCAGTTCGTCAACATTCAGTTTGTGTATGTTTCGCGCGACCGTGAGCGTAGCGGTTGTCCATAAGCGAGTGTTGTAGAGCTGATTCAGCACGATGACTTTTCGCAAAATGTCGTCGAAGTCCAGATTGTTTGGGAATTGCGAGAACAGATTCCTAACAGCGAGATCGGAAGTTACTACATCTTCATCGGATTCGAATTTTACGATATACTCACTGACGAATGACGGCGTTGGCGCATGCAAATTAACTGGTCCCATTTGTGTCAATATCGGGTTGCGGCCTCTAAATGTCAAAAATCAAAGAATCTTCGGGTTCAGTTGGGTGGCCATCCCCCCGTTTGACTTTCCCCTCACAAACCCCCATATTCGGCGGCTTAGAGATGTCGAAACCGCAGGGGTTTCGATCTACAAAGAGAAGATGTCGGGTAGCGCGTCCGTTCGGCAGGAGCCGAAGTCCTCGCAACCCGACCCACGAAGAACTGAAAATGCCAATCATCAACGGATTTGAACCGGTTATCGGACTTGAAGTCCACGCCCAACTCACCACCGAGACTAAGATATTCTGCTCCTGT
>JBGOTX010000297.1:0-3563 GCA_041476705.1 Candidatus Zixiibacteriota bacterium | reverse complement strand
CGCAACTGTCCCCAGCGTGGAACCGGTGCGCGTCAATTTGCTTGTCCCCCTCACCTGCGCCAATCCAAAATCGAGAATTTTTACTCGCCCGCTTTTGTCCACGAGAACGTTTGAGGTTTTGACATCTCGGTGGATGATCCCTGCGAGGTGGGCTTCGTGCAATCCCTCCGCCATTTGAACGGCCAAATCAAACACGCGGTCAATCGACGCCGAATCGCCGAGCGCGAAATGGTGCAGATTCTGCCCTTCGACCCGCTCCATCGCAAAGTATGGCCTGGACAGAAATTCGCCCACTTCATAGACGGTCACGATATTCGGATGGTTGAGCGTCGCCACGGCCTGGGCTTCGCGAATAAATCGCGCCCGCGCGTCCGGGTCCGAACAGTATGCCGTCGGCAGAAACTTCAGCGCCACTCTTCGGTTCAGTTTGGTGTCGAGCGCCAGAAAGACCTCGCCCATCCCACCGGCCCCGATCCGCTCGAGTATCCGGTAATGATTGACCGACACTCCGGCGGCAATTGATTCAAACGTATGCGTACGGTCCGATTCGTCAGAAGACATATGCACCGGCTACCTGCCGGTCACGTCCTTTCCTGGTTTCTAGGGACTAAGATCGACCATGAAGGTCCCATTTTCAAGAGGAAATGCACGAGAATTCCAAAACAACCCCTGTCTCCTTATTACGAGGGAAACAAAGCGCCCCGACGCTCGTCTTAGTCGAGCCGATTCAGGTCGACGATTGTACGTTGTGCGCGATCATTGTAAGATTAGTCCATCGCACGGTGTCACCAACGTCGATCGCCAGTGTTTCGAGTGTTGACGCGGTTATATTCGACTGGTGAAAGCTGGGCGTTCCGCCGGCCGTCACGGTGATCGTGGCGTGCATACCGGTGGTGGCGGTGCCATGGATACTGCAGAAATACTGGTAGGTGGCCGCCTTGGTGAACACGTGCTGGTAGGAATCGTTCTGGTTTAGGGTTCCGGAGACAAATTCCTTCGTTCCTCCGGTCGAATTGGTCGGGCTGCTGCTCGATGAGCACCCGACGAACATCACCAGAGCCGGCACCGCGCCGAACACCGCCGAAGCTCTGCGGAGATTGCGAAACATACACGAACTCCTTTCGTCTCCCCGTCAATGTGGTGTTAGATAGTCTATGCTTTCTTCCATTCTATAACGGGCGATTTCCCACCGAGTTCCCGAACGTTTCACGTCTGTAATCCGTGACTGTGCCCGGTTCCGGGCCGCTTGACAGCGCCGGACGCGTGTTCTATGGTATCATCTATGACACCAATCACACCCCAATTTATACCCGAACCGGAGGCACCTATGGGTCGCGTTCGCTTTGCTCTTATCAGTATAATCGCGATTTGCCTGTCGGCGTTGGCGCTCACCATCGGAATTGCCAAGGCCGCCGACAAGCCGATTTACCCACCGACCGCCAAACACCTGGTGACCGATGAATATTGGGGCGTAAAAGTCACCGAGGACTACCGGTGGCTCGAGAATTGGGCCGACCCGGAAGTAAAAACATGGACCGCACAACAGAATGCCCTCGCACTGGGTATTATCGATACGAATTCCCAACATGACAGTATCATGAACGAGCTTAAGCGGCTCTATTATTCTCAGTCGTCGGCCTTTTATTCACTGGTGGGCCGACCGGGCGTGCTGTTTGCCTTGAAAGACCAGCCCCCGAAACAACAAGCTTTCTTGGTGACACTCGGATCGGTTATGGACACCGGCTCGGCCAAAGTAATTGTAGATCCCAACCTCATCGATTCTTCCGGCCACACGGCTATTGACTGGTATGTGCCGTCGGTGGATGGCAAGCTGACGGCGGTCTGCATGTCTTCGCTTGGTAGTGAGCTTGGCACCGTGTATGTGTACGACGCCGCCACAGGCAAGCCTCTTGCAGACACTGTTCCACGGGTCAACGGTCCGACGGCCGGAGGAAGCGTGGCTTGGAATGCCGACGGTTCCGGTTTTTACTACACCCGATATCCGCATGCGGGCGAGCGCCCCGACGCCGACCTGGCATTCTATCAGCAGGTCTATTTTCATAAGCTCGGCACGCCATTCGCCCAGGACCGGTACGAAATAGGCAAAGACTTCCCGCGTATCGCCGAAATTGCCTTAGAGTCATCAAACGACGGCAAGCACGTTTTGGCCACCGTGTCAAACGGCGACGGCGGCGAGTATGCCCATTATCTGCTGGGTCCGAGTGGCGGATGGATTCAACTCACCAAATTCGCCGATCGTATCACGCAGGCCAATCTCGGACTGGACAATTCTCTCTACCTGCTGTCGCTCAAAGATTCGCCTCGCGGCAAACTCTTGCGGATGTCACTCGAGGGCCGCCCGGAGTTGTCCAAAACAACTGTCTTTGTCGAACAAGGCGAGGGTGTGATCACCAACTTCGTTCCCACCGCCCAGAAACTATATGTCACGGAAATGATCGGCGGGCCATCGCGCCTGAGAGTTTTCGGACTAAACGGCAAGGAGGAGAAACCTGTCCCAACCGAACCGGTGGTCGGTATCGGATCCGTACTGTGGACTTCGGGCGACAATATTCTCTTCAGTCAATCATCCTACCTGGCCCCGTCGGCATTTTACCAATACGATCCCGGCTCCGGCGCAGTCACTCAGACCGCCCTCAAACGCAAGACCGAAGCCGACTGGAGTAATACCGAAGTGGTCCGCGAGTACGCCACTTCAAAGGATGGCACGAAGATTCCGATTAATATTCTTCGCCCGAAAGGGATCAAGCTCGATGGCAGTCATCCTACGATCCTGTACGGCTACGGCGGATACAGTATTAGCATGACACCGGGTTCCTCGGTGCGCAACAGTGTCTGGCTCAACAGCGGCGGAGTGTATGCGGTTGCCAACATCAGAGGCGGCGGTGAGTTCGGCGATGACTGGCACCGGGCAGGAAACCTGACCAATAAACAACATGTCTTTGATGATTTCATCGCCTGCGCCGAATACCTGATCAAGGCGGGATACACCAATCCCTCCAAGCTCGGCACCGAGGGCGGTTCCAACGGCGGCCTGCTGATGGGGGCCATTCTGGTTCAGCGGCCGGATCTGCTCCGCGCCGTCGTTTCGTCGGTCGGCATTTACGACATGTTGCGGGTGGAGCTTCACCCCAATGGGGCCTACAACACGACCGAGTTCGGATCGGTCAAGGACAAATCTCAGTTCGAAGCGCTCTATGCGTATTCGCCATATCACCACGTGGTCGATGGCACTCGATATCCCGCGGTGCTGTTCACGACGGGTGAATTCGACGGCCGCGTTGACCCGTACCACTCGCGCAAGATGACCGCCCGACTGCAGGCGGCCGGCAGTTCAACCAATCCAATTTTGCTCCGCACCAGTTCCACCACCGGACATGGTCAGGGAACGGCGCTGAGCGAAGCAGTTGAACGCGACACCGATATTATGACTTTTTGGTTCGATCAACTCGGCGTGAAGTTCGTATCGAAGGTCAAAACGGAGAAGTAAGCCATGGGACAGCCGATCGTTCAGATTGACGCATTTGCCGACCGACCGTTCGCGG
>JBGOTX010000296.1:0-3563 GCA_041476705.1 Candidatus Zixiibacteriota bacterium | reverse complement strand
ATGCCATCCACAAAACTCTCACCCGGATGGATCCCCCCCGACGGGGCGCGGAATAGCCCCGCAGGGTATGGATGCTTGGCGATCACGATCAGTTGACCGTCTTTTTCGATATAGAGGGTAACATCGTGGTCGCGGCCTTGCTTCTGCGAGAATCGAATCCGCTCCAGTTCGGCGGTGGTAGCGGGCATAACAAACTCACGATACGCCGGCACGCCAAAGCGGCGCTCCATGTCGCGCACCATGTCCTCGGTGATGAACATGTCGATCAGAACAAGGCGGTAATCGTGGTCTGGAGGGGCAAAGTGGTCACTTCGGCGCCGTCGTGACCGATCAGAACGTCGATCTCGGTGCGGAAACCGCAATCCGGAAGGTAAATCCCCGGCTCAATCGAAAACAAATGCCCCTTGGCCAGTCGGCGCTGGTCCTCGGTTTCGAGATTGTCGATATTCGGGCCGGTGCCGTGGGTGTTTTCGGTGATACTGTGACCGGTGCGATGGAAGAACCGGTCGCCGTAACCGGACGCGGTCACGACTGCCCGACAAACATCGTCGACCTCCCACCCATGGACCGGGCGTTTGTCGATATTGTCGCGGACAAAAGTCACGGCGGTGTCGCGCGCTTTGGTTAGCACGGCAAAGATTTCGTTGTAGCGGGAGGGAATCTCGGCGCCGGTACCGGCAAATCCCATCCAGGTGATATCGGCAAAAGCCGCATGGTCGCGTTTCAATTTGGCCCAGATATCCAGCAGGACAAGTTGACCCCGCTTGAGTACGGTCGAACCGGTTGCGCCCGGCTCATAGTGCGGATCGCCGGCGTGGGCGCCAATCGAGCAGTTTGGGCCGTGATCGGTGGTCATGTCATCCTCGTCGAATTTCTGAAGGATGAACTGCACGACATCAAACTCGGTAATGGCCTTACCTGATGTAATTGCCCCGGCGATAAACTTGAAGGCATCATCCTTGATTTCGATCAGGTTGTGGGCGGCAATCCGGTGCATGGCAATCTGCTCGGCGGACAGCACCGCTTGAAACGCCGCCACCAGATCGGCCGACGAAACAACCGCGCACCCGCTCTGGCGGACCAGCTCGATCGTACCGGCATCGACCATTGCAATGTACGGCAGGCGGCCATAAGGGGAGTACTCCATGGCTACCCGGCGCTGACCGGTCAACACCCGGTTGAGTTCCGATTCAAACTGCTTATAGCCGAGACAGGGGACAAGTGTGCCGGGAAGGTGTTTGAATTTCTCGGCTTCAATCGGATTGACCAGCGCCGTGGGTTCGCCGGCGGCCGGAATAAAATAGCATGAGCGTCGCGTGAGCATACCGGCAATGCCGAGTAGGCGTACGGCTATTTCATTGCGGGCATGGAAATCGGCCAACAGCCAGCCGTCGAGTTCGTGCTCGATCAGATACGCCTGAATGGATGGTACGTTGAGCGCCATATACTGATTACGGTAACGGGTGATGGTTCGTTTCCTCAAATATACGGCTCACCGGCCTTGCCGCGCAAGGGTCGCGCTTGACTCTCCCTACATCCAACGGTAGATTGCTACAATTCTTATGGCGTCACGCATTGTCATCACCGGCGCTCCGGCCTCGGGCAAAACGGAGTTTGTGGAACGCCTCAAAGTCGTTCCCGAGCTTGGCGATTTTCTTTTTTTCGATGAGCTGGCCCGTCGCCTGCTGACCGAGCGTCCCGAACTTCGCCACGACCTGATGACCTTTCACACCGAAATTTATCGCCGTCAGGTCAAGCGCGAAGAGGCCGCGGCAGCGCGGCCGTTTGTGACCGACCGCGGAACCCTTGACGCCTTCGCGTTTCATTCGCAGGCGATGGCGTTCGTGGCAACATCCCGCGAACGGGAATACGCCCGATACGACGCTGTGCTCCAGCTTGGATCGGCGGCGGCGCTGGGCGAACGGTTTTACGTGCGCGATGAGATACGGCGGGAGTCGCCCGGTGAAGCTCTCGAAATTGAGCGGGCCATTCGGGGAGTGTGGAGCGGTCATCCGGGGTATCGGTTTCTGCCGGCTTGTGAAGAATACGAACAAAAATACGCGGCTTTCGTATCACTGATTATGTCGCTGATCTCGAAAAGCGGAATGGATAATCGACCGGCGGCCGCGTCTTTACCGTAATGATCAACCACCTGCCATAGGATGTAACATGAAACATCTCTCAGTGATCGGTGCGGCGCTGGTTCTGGCGCTGGGCGTCGGCGTCACGGCGGCCGATTCGCCATTCCTTAAGGAATTCAAGAAGAATTACGGCCAGCTCGATATCGACCTCTTGAACAATCCGGTGGAACTGGCGACCGTTTCCAATTTCACGTACGAGAAAGATCTCGCCAGATTCACGTTTATCGACGGGAAGATGTACCTTGCCCGCTACGTGATGGACCGCCCCACGACGGCGGTTTTTATCGGCAAGGGAACCTGCGCCATCGATATCCCCAGCCACACCGAGCGAATTAATCTCTGGTATGCTTCCGGCGATTCAAGCGTTCGCGATACTTTTTCGGTCTGTTTCATCCACATGGGCGATGACCTCGACTTGCGGCTCAAGGAGAAATTCACCTTCCAGAAAACATCGATGCCCTGGAAGGACTTCACCATCACCAAGCAGGCGCAGGGGGAGTTTTTCTTCCGTCCGATGCTTATGCACGAGCGCGACAATGCTTTTCAGCAACTCCGGTCATGCTACGAACGATCAGTCGACGGGTATTTCTGGGCGGATTTCAACCGGTACAACTTCTTGTTCGATCCCAACCGACCAGAGCAGACGGTCGTGTCGTATGAGCGCGCCGGCGGCGACATTGTCATGGTCGACGGCGCCGTGCTTCAGCGCAAGGAACGCGGTATTTACGATGACCGCCGGTTGTCGGAGATTTCATATTCCACCGCGCTTGCCTCGTCCGATATTGATCTGACCATGGGTGGTTTGGACGGTAAGGCTATCGAACAAGCCAGGGCCGAGATGAATATCGTAGTTATGTCGGATTCGCTCAAGTTCACCTCTTTCTATCTCAATCATGCGCTCAAGGATGATTCGGTGTTTCTCGACGGCAAGCCGGTGGATTATTATCGGCGAATTGATTTTGCGTTTGTCGGCGTCATGCTTCCAACGTACTACCACCGGGGCGATACGCTTCATGTGAGCGTCTTGTATCATGGTCGGGACTATGTCCAGCCGTTTCCATTTTTCGAAAATCCGCATGCCGCCCCCATCCGGGTGCATTTCACCGTGCCGAAGGGGTACAATTTCGTCATGCCGGGCGTGGATTCCATCGCTCAGCCGCAAAAAGGGAAAGTGCATTTTACCGCCGCCCCCGTCGAACCATATCGCCTGTTTTATTTCCAGCCGTATGCAGGGGGATTCGACACGCTCACCCAGACCAGCGCGAGCGGATTGGCGGTTCATTTCTTGAGATCGAAAGCTCTGAACAAAACCAAGTTTAGCTGTTTTCTGTCCGACGAATTGTATCAGCCGCCGGTAATGGGAGCGATCGATTATTTTACCTCGCGTTTCGGTGCGCCGCCCGGGACCTAAGATTTATTCGT
>JBGOTX010000295.1:0-3573 GCA_041476705.1 Candidatus Zixiibacteriota bacterium | reverse complement strand
TGAGCATGTCGTTGATCGGAACACCTTCGGTGATGCACACGATCAGTGTAATCCCCGCATCCACCGCCTCGTAAATCGCGTCCGCGGCAAACGTTGGCGGCACATAGATAATGGAACTGTTGGCGCCGGTCGCCGCCACCGCTTCTTCCATCGAATTGAACACCGGAATACCGGCGACTTTGCTTCCTCCCTTGCCGGGCGTTACGCCGCCGACCACGTCGGTGCCGTACTTTTTCATCTGTTCGGCATGGAACGCGCCGTCGCGCCCCGTAATCCCCTGAACAATCAGTTTCGTCTTCTTGTCTATGAAAATAGCCATATTGTTTCCTTCCTATTCCGCCCTCGCCATCTCGATTGCGGTCTTGACCGCCTCATCGAGCGTTCGCGCGGTGGGAAGTTTCATCCCGGCCAGAATGCGCGTGGCTTCTTTTTCGTTGGTTCCGGTGAGCCGGATCACCACCGGCACGGTCGGTTTCAATTGCGCGAAGGCCGCGACGATTCCGTTAGCGACATCATCCAGCCGCGTGATACCGCCGAAGATATTGAAAAGAATTGAGCGGACGTTGGTGTCCGACAGGATAATCTCGAGCGCCGCCACGACTTTTTGCGGATTGGATGATCCGCCGATATCAAGAAAGTTGGCCGGTTCACCGCCGTACCGCTTGACCAAATCCATGGTGGCCATCGCCAGCCCGGCGCCGTTGACCACGCACCCGATATTTCCATCAAGCTTGACGAACGACAGGTCGGCCTCGCGCGCCTTCACCTCTTCGGGCACTTCCGCATCCAGATCGCGCATCTGTGCGATTTCCGGCTGACGGTACAGCGCGTTGTCGTCGACATTCAGTTTGGCGTCGAGCGCGATGACTTTGCCTCCGGGCGTGGTGACAAGCGGGTTGATCTCAGCCAGGGTGGCGTCGCACTTCCAGAAGACGTCATACAGCTTCATGATGATGTCGGCCGCCTGACGGACCTGTCCGGCGTCGCGATACAGTTTCTGCCCCAGATTGCGCGCCTGATACGGTCGCAGACCCAGAATCGGGTCAACCCAGAGCCGGGAAATCTTCTGCGGTGTTTTGGCGGCCACTTCCTCGATATCTACGCCGCCGGCGGCCGAGACCATGATCACCGGTTTCTGCTGAGCGCGATCGACGATTATGCCGACATACGATTCCGACAAAATCTCCTCGGCGACCGTAACCAGCACTTTCTTGACTTTGAGCCCCTTGATATCCATGCCGATGATTTTGGTCGCCAATACCTGCGCGGCCTCGGCGTTTTCCGCATACTGCACTCCTCCGGCTTTGCCGCGACCGCCGACATGCACTTGCGCTTTGACCATAACCGGCTTGTTGACCCGGCGGGCGATTTCCACCGCCTCGTGGGGCGTGGTCGCGACATCACCCGGAGGAACCGGTATCCCGGCCCTGGCGAAAATCTGTTTCGCCTGATATTCATGCACCTTCATGAAATAGTGCCCTTCTGATTGTATATCTTATCACGTTTCTTAATTCCTTCCAGGTAAACCGTCGCCATCTCTATGAGCCGCTCGCGGGTGTTGATAGAAGGATCGTCCAGCGCCTTGTCCAGCAAGTGGCCGAGTATTTGCCCCACGACCGGACCGGGCGCGACACCGAAGAGGGTCATAATATCGTGCCCATCGATTGCCAGGTCCGAGTATCCGAACGGCGGTTTTTTCGCCAATTCGGCGCGAATGGCCGCTTCGAATTGATCGACATCTTCGGTCTTTCCTCCCATCCCCTGCCCGACCACATCGGCCCGGCGAAGGTCCAGCAGTTCGAAAATCAGATCGACTCCCACTTTCTTGACCAGTCGACGCAACCCCTTGCCGGTGACGTCGGTGGTGAACATGTGACGCTCGACCAGCGTGGAGACGTCGCGAATGGTGTCGTGCGAGTAGCGCAGGCGCGAAAGGACATCGGCCGCCGCCCGGGCACCGGTTGCTTCATGCCCATAAAAAGTTGCCCGGCCTTCGGGGGTGGGACGTTTGGCTTGGGGTTTGCGAATATCATGAAACAAGGCCGCCAAACGTAGACGCAAACGGGGCGGAGCCGCGTCGACCACACAGAGCGTATGTTCGAACACGTCGTGCGCATGATATGGTCCGGGCTGGTCGATCCCCACGCACAAATCCAGCTCCGGCATGATTTCTCTGAGGAGTCCGGATCGCTGCATCAATCGAAATCCTTCGGACGGACGCGCCGCCAGCACCAGCATCTTATTCAGTTCTTCGGCGATTCGCTCTGGCGACACGGTTTTGATTAGTCCGGCGTTATGCTTCATTGCCTCAAACGTATTCGGCTCGATCGAGAACTCGAAACGTGCCGCAAATTGCACGGCGCGAAGCATTCTCAGCGGGTCTTCTTCAAATGATTGTCCCGAAGTCATCCGCAATTGGCGCTTCGCGATATCTTCACGGCCGCCTAGCGGATCGACCACCGTTTCATCGTCGAGCGCCACGGCCATCGCGTTTATCGTGAAATCACGGCGTGCAAGATCATCTTCGACGCGAAGGTTGGGATCGAAATCGACCGCAAAGTCGCGGTGTCCCACGCCGGTCGAGTGCTCTTTGCGGGGCAGGGCGATATCAAACGTGTGCGCCTCACCCCGCACAAACTGGGTGAACTTGATCACGCCGAAACTCTTCCCCACCAGTTCCACGCGGCCGTGCGGTTTGAGCAAGCTGGTCAATTCGTCATACGGAATTCCTGTCACCAGGTAGTCACGGTCTTTGGATGACACATCGAGTCCGAGCAGACGATCGCGGACGACCCCGCCGACTTCGTAAATCCGTCCGGCCTGGCTGATAGCGCGGATTGCATCCACCGACAACTGACTCATACTTTATCCGGCACGATTCGTGTTCCCGCCTCGCCGGTCAACGCCATGCGGGCGTTGGCAAACGAAGAAATTGTCACCATCCGGCCGCCACAGTCGAGGAACTCGATGGCGGCTTCGATTTTCGGTCCCATCGACCCGGCCGGGAAATGTTTCTCCGCAACGTACCGCTTGATCTCGGACAACGTGCAGACATCGATATCTTTCTGATCCGGCTTGCCGAAATTGATGGCCACCTTGTCAACCGAGGTCAGAATTGCAAAAACGTCGGCGCCGATCTCGTGGGCCAGCACCGCCGAGCCAAGATCCTTGTCGATGACCGCATCCATCCCTTCGAGCAGACCGCGCCGATCAACATACACCGGAATGCCGCCACCGCCGGCGGCGACGACGATCACACCCGACTGGACCAATCGACTGATCACCTCGGCATTGATCGCCTTTTTCGGTTTCGGCGAGGGGACCACCCGTCGCCACCCCCGGTCGGCGTCCTTCTTCATCCGCCAGCCGCGCGTTTGGGCGAAAATGCGGGATTCATCCTCGGTGTAGAATTGTCCTATGAACTTGGTCGGATTCGCCACCGCCGGGTCATGCTCATCCACCAGCATCTGCGTAATAATCGTAACCACCGGACGATCTATTTTTTCTTTCTGCAGTCGATTTTGCAATGACTGTTCGATCATATATCCCATGCCGCCTTCGGTATCGGCCACC
>JBGOTX010000294.1:0-3583 GCA_041476705.1 Candidatus Zixiibacteriota bacterium | reverse complement strand
TGTGCCGATCGGATGCAATGCCTCGCGCTTTGGTTTCGAGACAGCGATTCAGAAAACCTACCCCTCGGCGCCCAAACCCCGCTGGAGCCGACCACAGGATGTCCCTGCCGATTCAGCTGAATTCTATCTGACTGCCGAAGGCGAGTTCATGTACTATGAGTACCAATTGATCGTCAACGGCTTACTACCCGGAGAAACGTATCAAGTGAATGTGACCGCGACCGATTACGGTCCGGCCTTTTCCGAGGCCAGCTATCCGCTCGAAACTTCACCGGACGAGGGGTTTGTCTCAACCGTGCCGTTGTCGACCAACTGCTGTATTGCCCTTACCGGCAACGTGGATTGCGATCCGGAGGATGGAGTTGACATTTCCGATCTGACCCGGTTGGTCGACTTTCTCTATGTCTCTTTCACTCCGCTGTGTTGCGATAAAGAGGCCAATATTGACGGAGATCCGTTGGGTGGCGTTGATATTTCCGACCTGTCGGCACTGGTCGATTATCTGTATGTCAGCTTCACGCCCCCCGCGGCGTGTCAGTAGGCCGGGACGGGAGAATCATTAAGACGGCGGAGGGCCTCGTTTTGTAGAACCCCTCCGGCCTCGTCAGTCAAAATATCATTGACAAATAAGGTGCCGTTTGATATACTTGTGATACGAGTTACTTTTCTGACTCCAGTGTACTTCGCGACAGGTATTGAGCGAACGGGAATACTCCTATAGACCTATTGCGCACGGCAGATTGACCAACACCCGTTTCTAACTGAGGAAGGAGTTCTGTATGGTGTGCTTTTGTACACGCATGGCGCGGCTTGGCTGTGTGGCTGCTGTTGCAATCATGATGTCGTGGTCGGTTGTTCCGGCGCAAACGCCGGCTCTCGAAATCGAAGTTGACAATTCGGTAGCGCCCAGACCGTTGTCGACCGGTGAGATCACCGTGAATATCATCAATCACACCGATTCGGTCGGTGGGTTCACTATCTTACTCCACCTCAGCCGTCCGGACCTGATTACGTTCGTACCAACATACGCTCAGTTTCGGCAGTTCGACACGGTCGGCACGCTGACGAATAACTGGCAAATCTTCACCTCGCGATCAGTGTCCGGAACGCTGTTCGATATCAAGATCGACGCCATTGCGGATGACCCGCTCAGGCCACCGGTGGTCCGGGGCTTTGGACCGTCGGATTCGCCGCGGGCAGTAATCAAAATACCGTATGTGGTCTTGCCCGGCGCCGATACGGCCATCGATGCTACTGTGAATGTTGATTTTGTGACGATGGCGGAGTATTTCAATGTCCTCCGACCCGATTTGTCCTCCATCACCTGGCCCAACCCGCCTAATTTCGTCCTGGATACGATGGCTATCAAGGTGCGATCAGGGTCCGTGAAGTTGAATTGTGTTGCCGATCTCGATTTCAATGGCAACGGCCTGCCTTTGACCGTGGAAGATTATGTCTTGATGTTGCGCGTCATACTGGGAATGAGTCCTGCTCCGGGGGACCTCTTCCATGCCGATGTGAACGGCGATTGCAAAGTCGACACCGCAGACGCCAAAATACTGGCCTGCTATTTCACCTACGGCATGAGTTGTCTCCCCCAGCCCTTTCCAAGAGCTACGTGTTGCAATCCCAAGTTGGTGCTCTGTTGTGTCGGATTGGCCGGGAATGTCGACTGCGACCCGGAGGACAGGGTTGACATCTCCGATCTCTCGGCCCTGGTAGACCACCTGTACGTGAACTTTGCACCGCTCTGTTGCTATGGCGAAGCGAATGTCGATGGCGACGTCCAGCGGTCGGTGGATATCTCCGACCTGACGGCCCTGGTCGATTACCTGTATGTGAGCTTCACATCGCCCGCGCCTTGTATATAGCCCGGTTATTGCGTATTCTGATTGCAGTCTCAGCAATCGAGCGTGCGCATACAGGGTTATAGAGCGAGCGAATTCGAGATGGAACGCGTTGGCCGGTGTCATAATTTCCGTACAATTCAGACATGGGTGGTGGGTGCAGGACTTGTCTGGCTGTTGCTTTTGTCCCGTCTCATGGCGGAGGACGCCGCCAACAACAACTGGTGTGGCACTCAGCAGGTATTTGAAAATCGACTGAGGGCACGGGGCGTATCGGCACTATCGGTCACCGGCGCCTGCCCGCAAGAGGGGGCGTGTGACAACCCCGCCGTGCGCAACACCTTCTTTTCCGGCGCGAGAATCAAGATTATACGGCTATTTGTGCAGGTGCTGTGCGCCGACGATGGATCCAACTCCGCCGCCACAGCGCAGGACGTGGCGATACAGATCGATTCCTTGAACCGGGATTTTGCGCCCCTGGGAATTCGATTTGAATACGGTCTTCGGTTTGTCAGTTCCAGTCGCTTTCGCTTCCTGACCAGCTTTGCCGAGGCCGAGGAAATGAAAGCGACCTATGCGGTCAGCCCCGACCGGCAACTCAACGTGTATGTCACGACCAATGGGTTCTGCACCTGTTCGTACGCCACGTATCCCTGGGATCCGGCGGCGCTGACTGCGAACGGCGGCATCGTCATGAACCGCGAGCGATTCTATCCGCAGAGCGCGGCGGCGACAACGCTGACGCACGAAGTCGGCCATTGCCTGGGCTTGTGGCATACCCACCGGGGGGTCACTGAAGTGCCGGTGTGCGGCGACTGCTACGAGTCGGTGGGCGCGGCCGATCGCGATATCACCGGGGATTTCTGCGAAGACACCGACCCGACACCTTCCAATGTCACCTGTGGTCCGCCTTTGGGCAATGATCCGTGCTCCGGCCGGCCGTGGGGAACGACCGATTTTCAGAATTACATGGGGTATGCGCCCGATCCCTGTCTGGCGGAATTCTCCCCGGAACAGATCGCGCGGATGCAGTGCTGGTCCGAGTCGAGTATCAACGCGGTAATGAAGGCAAGCCTGCGTTGTGACACGCTCTTTGTCGCGGCGCCGTCGACGGTGAACCTGGCCGCATCATACGGCGGGACAGTATCGGCCTGGCGATGGGATTTTGGCGACGGCCAAATTTCAACGAACCAAAATCCCGCACACACGTACGCGGTCGGCGGTGTTTTCGATATCGCGTGCACGGTTACCACCGACAGCGGTGATTACACCATTCGGGGTCTGTCGCCCATGTACGTGACTGCCGAAACACTCGTGGTCGCCCACAAAGTGGCCGACACCAACTCAAGCGCGCGAGTGGATATCAGCGTCGACAACCGGGTTCCTCTGACGCTGGCGGTGATTCCATTCACATGGGCGGGAGATTTTGGCCTGCGGTTCGATTCTGTCTCCACCGCTGGATTGCGCACCGCCATTCTGACCACTTCCAACGGCGGGATCGCGGCCGTGAACAAACAGTTGTCATCGGGGCGAATGACGTTCGAACTCCGACCCGATTCTGCTCAGCCGATCCAATCCGGATCCGGACCGATACTCAGCTTATACTTTCACACTCCCTCGGTGCTGATGGCGGGAGCGAATCCGATTCAGATTGTCGGGTATGATGGACATCTCCCGCGCCTTCGGACTATTCCCGGCGAATACGCGCCGCACATTGTCAACGGTTCCATATCGCT
>JBGOTX010000293.1:0-3610 GCA_041476705.1 Candidatus Zixiibacteriota bacterium | reverse complement strand
TTGGGCCCGAGGAAAGAATCGATAACAGCGCGGCCCGGTGCGCGATCGATTTATCTCCGGGGACAGCCAGAGTCCCTTCGATCTTTCGCGCCGGCTTGACAATTCGTTTCACCCGAGCTCCCGGTCCATCGCCGCCGCCAATCGGCGCAACTGATACAGCAACTGCTCGAAATCATTCGGCGTAATCGCCTGAGCGCCGTCTGAGAGCGCCAGCTCGGGATTGGCATGTACTTCAATGATCAGTCCGTCCGCCCCCGCCGCCAATGCGGCCCGAGCCATGGGAAGGACCTTGTCGCGTCGACCGGTCCCATGACTGGGGTCGGCAATGATCGGTAAATGACTCATCCGTTTCACCGCCGGAATGGCGGCCAGATCCAGCGTATTCCGGGTATGCTCGGCCAGTGTGCGAATCCCGCGCTCGCACAGCACCACCTGATCGTTCCCTTCGACCATAATATATTCTGCGGCCATAAGGAGTTCTTCGAGCGTGGCCGACATCCCGCGCTTGAGGAGTATCGGCTTCTTCAGACGCCCCGCTCGCTTGAGCAGGGAGTAATTTTGCATGTTGCGGGCGCCTATCTGAATCATGTCGGTGTAGTCGGCCACCAGATCGAGGGTTTCCGTGTCGATTGCTTCAGTCACGATGCACAAACCAAATTTTGTCCGTACCTCGGCCAGAATCTCAAGCCCCGCTTTCCCCAGTCCCTGAAAACTATACGGCGACGATCGTGGTTTGAACGCTCCGCCTCTGAACAGTCGCACCCCGGCATCGGCCATTTGCGCGGCGACTTCCATCGTCTGATCGCGCGACTCGACCGAGCAAGGCCCTCCGATCACTACAAAAGCCGCGCCGCCAAGCTTGACTCCGCCGACATCCACCACCGTGTTCTCCGGATGAAATTCACGGGAGGCAAGTTTGTACGGCTGGGTGATCTGGATGATGTCCCGAACCCCTGCCAGAGCCAGCAGGTGATCGGAGTCTACGCGGGACTTGCTCCCGGTGATCCCGATCGCGGTTTGATGAGACCCTGGAATCGGGTGCGCCATCAGGCCCATCTTCTGTATTTCGGCGCAAACCCGGGCGACCATTTCCGGCGTGGCCACGACTTCCATCACCACCAGCAGTTGTGTCTCCTGATCATCCGAAAGATGCAATGGTGTTTCCATGACTGTTCGTTTTACCACAGCGCCTGTTCACATTTCGTCGGGAGCTTCAAGTCCCAACAGGTTTAATCCTTCGCGAAGAACAATCACCACGGCTTGTACCAGGGCCATCCGGGCGGCCGAAAGTTCGGCATTATCCGAGATGATCTTATCAATCCGTCCACCAGCGTCTTTGCGCTGATAGACTTTATTAAACGCCCCCGACAGCTGTATCAAGTAACTCGTGATGTAATATGGTTCGTATTGCGCCCCCGCGTCGGCAATGACTGTAGGGAACTCGGCGAGCGCCTCAACCACGCGGACCTCTTCTTCATGGTCAAGCAGTGCCCAGTTCACATCGCTCCGAACCGGCTTCCCGTAGATTCGCATAAGCGAGCAAAGCCGGGCATGGGTGTACTGCAAATACGGTCCAGTCTCACCCTCGAAATTGAGCACGTCTTCCCACACGAAATTGACATCGCGCTGTCGCCGCACCGCCAGTTGCGAGTACATCACCGCGCCCACGCCGATCAAGCGGGCGGTGGCGTCCATATTTGCCAGGTCGGGGTTCTTATCTACGATTCGCTGTTTGGCCAGAGCTATCGCCTGATCCAGAACGTCTTCAAGTATGATAATGTTGCCGCGCCGGGTGGACATCGATTTGTCGCCGAACTTGACCCACCCAAAATCGATATGTTTGATACGATTGGAAAGGCGTTCAGCATCACCGAGCTTTTCTTTCTGTTCAAGCAGACTCAACACTTTGAGCATCTGCCGAAAATGGTCGGCTTGTGATGAGCCGACGACATACAACGACTCATCGAATCTATATTTATTCCATCGCCAGAATGCGCCCGCCAGATCGCGGGTCAGATAGAGCGTCGCCCCATCCTGTCTCTTCAAAAGCGCCGGGGGAAGATTCGGATCATCCAGTTCAACCACCAAAGCGCCCCGCGACATACTGGTCAGGCCGTCCTTCTCCAGCCGGGCAATGACGGCCTCCATTTTGTCATTAAGAAAAGACTCGCCGTACACCAGGTCGAACTCAACTCCTAGGATGGCGTATATCCGGTCAAACTCGGCATGGGAAATCTGCTTGAACTGCTCCCAGAGACGCACAGTGTCGGGGTCGCCCATTTCAAGACTCTTGAACGCCGCGCGGGCCTGGTCCTCAAGCTCCGGTCTTTGTTCCGCTTCGGTATGAAACCGCACGTAGAGCTCGAACAAATTGGCCACGACATTCCCTTTCATCGTGTCCGGTGTACCCCAGAGACGATACGCCACGATCACCTTGCCGAATTGCGTGCCCCAATCGCCGGGGTAGTTAATCCCGACTACCGTGTATCCGAGCTTCTTGAATATTCGTCTCAGCGAATTGCCGATGACGGTCGACCTAAGGTGCCCCACGCCGAACGGCTTGGCGATGTTCGGCGAAGAGTATTCGACCAGAAGGGTCTTCCCGGCTCCGACCGACGAATTGCCAAACGATGCTTGATGGTTCAACACCGATCCGACAATTTCGCTCGTCAAGCTTACTGAATCGATACCTGCGTTCAAGAACGCACCCACGCCGTTGCAACGGATACCCGACGGCGGCGTTGCACTTTGCAGGCGACGGTCGATCTGCGGCGCGATCTTGGCCACAATGTTCGGTGGGCTGTCTTTGAGCAGACGGCTGAACTTGAAAACCGGCAGAGCGAACCGGCCCATGCGCGGGTCTTTGGGCCGCTCAATCGCCTGGTATACAAACTCGCGGCTGAATACTTCGGTCTCTCCGGTCTGGCCGTAGATTTCAGGGTAGACTTCCTGAAAAGCGGCCGCGGTGGCCGAAGCGAAGATGTCCTTGTACGTTTCGAGTGCCATATAGTTTGTTTGCCTTGTGGCAGGGTCCAATATCTACAGGGAGTGTCCTCTAAGCAACGGCATTCTGTAGACAGAACCAAAGACCGGCACAATTCCGAAGAAGTTGCTTACGCGTCCCCCTCCGAAATATACCAGCCGGTTCCGCCGTCTTTGCGTCGTTCAATATGGCGGAAAAACCGAAAGTACATAATCGAGGCGCACACATACAGGCCGCTGGCGATATTCAGCACCAGCGTGAAACCGTACCGCTCGACCAGTTGTCCTCCGATGGCCACAGCGATCATCCACGATGCGGTCCAGGAAATCAGGAGAAGGGCGTTTACGAGCGTTCGCTCTTTTTCCTCGGAAAGTTCCATCGCCAAATGACTGCTTATCGGCCCGTTAAGGTTCATCAGTCCGCCGCGAATGACGAATGCGACAAAGGCAATCGGAAGAACATAGGTGAAAGAAAGCGTCAACATGAACGGAATCGAAGCCAGTTGGGTAAACACCACCGTCCGGACTAGTCCGAACCGCCGGGCCAACAGCGGCCCCGCCAACGTACCGACAAACATTGCGCCGGACACGCACAGGTAGAATAACCCGATAACGTCCGGCGCCAGAT
>JBGOTX010000292.1:0-3624 GCA_041476705.1 Candidatus Zixiibacteriota bacterium | reverse complement strand
GAAACGCTTCGTCGCTCCAGAATGATTCGGCCAGCGCTTTGACAAACTCGTTCTCGATCTTGTCGGTGAGCGCCCGAATTCGAGCATGTCTCTCCTCCCGGGACTGGGTCGAATGCGACAGGACATCTTCGAGCCGGAATTCTTCCGCTTGCGCCTGACGCAGACGGTTGATCACCAGCTGAACTTTGTTCTGGTACTGGCCGACATCCCCCCGCACCTTGACGACCATCCCTTCCGCCAGATCGGTAAGCGCGAACTGATCCGGCTCCCACCAGACGGCATTGACCCGACCGGTGGCATCCCCCAGTTCCAGCGAGACAAACTGGCCGCGCACAAACTCGCGCACCTCGCGCCGCCGGACGACAAAATACCCTTCGATCTTGTCGTCGATGACGAAATCTTTGATCGGTTTTTGATCCATCCCGTTTCAATATACTACATGGCGGTTTCAAGCGAAATACCCCCCGGGAACATTCTGGTTGATGCCCCGCGTATAAGGGGTATATTGGCCGGGACGTATGAAAATACTCTATCGATACATTCTGCGGGAGCATATCGCCCCCTTCTTCTTCGCCTTTTTCGTCATCACCTTTTTACTCATCATCGACTATGTTCCGCGCATCATCGATACCGTCCTCGACAAGAATATCGGCCTGGGGGTGGTGGTCGAACTGATCGCCCTGAATCTGGCCTGGATGCTGGCGTTGTCGATTCCGATGTCGGTCCTGGTGGCCACCCTGATGGCCTTCGGGCGGCTTTCCAGTGATTTCGAAATCATTGCCATCAAGAGTTCCGGCGTGAGCATCCTGCGTCTGTTTGTCCCCCTGTTGTGCCTGGCGGCCATGCTGTCGTACGGGATGATCCAGTTCAACGACAAGATTCTGCCCGATCTGAACAAGCGCGCCCGCCTGCTTTACGGCGACATTGCCTCCATGCGCCCCACGCTGATTTTCCGCTCGGGCGTCTTCATCACCGATATTCCGGGATACCTAGTCCTGATCGACGATATCGACCACGCCACCTCCCTGGTGCGCGGCGTGCGTATCACCGAAACCAATGTCCAGAGCAAGCCGCGCATCGTCGTGGCCGATCATGGGTATCTTAAAATGACCGATGGTGGCCGCAACATGCAGTTTACGCTGTACAATGGGGAGATTCATTCGCTCGATCTGCTGGAACCCAACAACTACCGTAAAGTGCATTTCGACAATCAGATTATCAACATCAGCGGAACCGGTTCCGAACTGATTCGAAGCGAAACCGAAATGCGGACCGACCGCGAAATGGGGCTCACCGAAATGCGCCAGAATGTCGGCAAGGCGATCGACGCAATGAAACCGACCCAACAGCGGATCGGCGAAGTCATACGAAACAAGTTCGCGTATCTTTTCGGTGACACCTTCAAATACAACCTCGCAAACGACACTTTAACCGATTCGGCCGCCTTGTACTATGTACGCATGGATGCTCAGGTGCTGACCCAGCACATGGAGCGAAACCAACAGCAAGTCGACGCCCAGATTCGCATCGCGAACAAGTACAAAGTTGAAATCTACAAGAAGTACGCCATTCCCACCGCCGCTCTGGTGTTTGTGATCTGCGGCGCCCCGCTCGGCATGATGACCCGGCGCTCCGGAATGGGCGTGGCCATCGCCGTGTCGATCTTCCTGTTCGTCATTTACTGGGCCTTTCTGATCGGCGGCGAGGACCTGGCCGACCGCGGGCTGGTGACCCCGTTCTGGGCAATGTGGGGCGCAAATATTTCTCTGGGCGCGCTCGGCCTCTACCTCATCTATGTCGTCGTGAGCGAGCGACCGCTGTTCTCCTGGTTCCGCAAAAACGCCTGACATGGTACTGTTCAAGACACTCGACCGCTATCTTTTGCGCCATTTCCTGCAGGCGCTGGTGGTGGTCACGATTGCCATAGGGCTTACGATTATCGTGATCAACATGGTCGAGGAACTTCGCGATTTCATCGACCACCATGTGCCGCTCATCGACATCCTGACCTACTACCTGTATTTCGGCGGCTGGGTCATCAAGTCGTTCCTGCCGGTCTTTGTCCTCCTGGCGACGCTCTTCTCGGTGTCTATCCTGGCTCGGCGAAACGAAATCCTCGCCATGAAAGCGTCCGGTCGCTCGCTCTACCGGGTCGCCTATCCGATTATGGTCATGGGCGCATTGCTGTCGATCGCGCATTTCTACTATAACGAATATATCTTTCCTCCGGCCAACCAGCGCCGGCTCGAAATCAAAGAGTTCACCATTGAAAAACGGACCAAGGCGGCCTTTACGCAGGTGCGGAATATTTACCGCCTGATTGCACCGGGGTATTTCTACAGTTTGGGCGATTTCAACGTCGACAGGAAAGAAGGCCAACAGCTTCGGCTTTGCCGCACCGAAAAGAACAAACTCCGCGAAGTCATCACCGCCCGGGTGGTCGAGTATCGCGATTTCAAATGGATCGGCCGCGAGGTGGTCGTGCGCGCGTTCGACGACACCTCCCACGAAACCTTTCAGAAGCTTGATTCGATGGTCCTGCCCGATATTAAAGACACCCCCGAAGACCTTGAGCGCCGGATCGGCAAACCGGAGGATATGTCGCTCGATGAGCTTAGACGGTATATCGATGTCATGAAACGCACCGGCGGACCGTACCTGAAGGAGTCGATCGACCTCCGGCTGAAATACGCCTACCCGATGACCTCGTTCATTGTCACTCTTATTTGTATTCCGTTCGCCTCGAATCCGCGGCGCGCCGGACTGGCGGTGTCGTTTGCGCTCGGCGCCGCGATTGCCCTCGGATATTTCGTCCTGTTTCGGATCATGCAGTCGTTCGGATACAACGAAAAGATTCCCGCCGATCTGGCCGTCTGGGGCGTCAACGCCCTGTTCTTTGTGATCGGTCTGATACTCATGCTGACCGCGAGGAAATGATGTCCCACCCCGATCACGAAAAGAACCGGGTTGCCTGGAACGAAATGGTCGGCATCCACTACGACCACCCCGATTACCGCACCAGCGAGTTTCTTGCCGGTGAATCCAAACTGATGGCGATCGAACGGGCGGCTCTGGGGGATGTCCGGGGGAAACATCTTTTGCACCTGATGTGCCAGTTTGGCCTTGATACGTTGTCCTGGGCGCGCGAGGGGGCGATTGTCACCGGCGTCGACATAAGCGATGAATCGATCAAGCGGGCAGATCAACTCAAGAAAGAAGCCGGGCTCGACGCGACCTTTATCCGGTCTGATCTGCTCGATTTGATGGGCGTGATCGACCGCGAGTTCGATATCGTGTTTCAATCTTATGGCACGCACTGTTGGATTTCGGATATCAGCCGCTGGGCCAAAGTAGTAGAGCAGTATCTCAAACCGGGCGGTACGTTCTTCATTGTCGATGGTCACCCGGCTCGGGTGCTCTTTTACGATCCACCGCTGAGTTACTTTTCGCCTGAACCGGAACGAACGGTCGGCGCACCCGATTACTGTGATCGCGACTACAAGATCAAACACGAATTGGTCGAGTGGCAACACCCGCTCTCCGAGATCGTCAACGCACTGATCGTGGCCGGCCTGACGATTGACCGGCTGGACGAATACAACAAAAGCTACTACGCCGAGGAAG
>JBGOTX010000291.1:0-3642 GCA_041476705.1 Candidatus Zixiibacteriota bacterium | reverse complement strand
GGGCGGTTCAACATTTTCGCGCCGGTGGGACAACAGGGGAATGCGGATATCGGCCTGTCAGGGATGTTTGGCCGGTACAAAGGGCGCGGGGCGCATGGCACCGGCGACAAGACCAACGGCTTTCGCAACCTATATGCGAAAATGGCCGCAGTCGACGCCAAGTACAAGGTCAAATGGAACGACTACACCAATCTGACCTTGCAAGTCGAGGGAATACTCAATCGGCGCGACATCTTCACCGACCATTTTGAAACTCGCTCAAACTGGGGAACGTTCGCCTTTGCTGACTTGCATTTCCGCAAGAGATATAATGTGGGTGCGGCCTTCGACCGCGCTCCCGGCATTTACGATAACACCACCGGCGACTATGAACAAAACGTACCCGTGAGCCGTTTCAATACCGACCTGGCCGCCCTGGACAACAAGAACTCGACCACGGCGCTTACCGTATTTACGGGCTTCTCGGTGCTTGAAGAGACCACGCTGTTCCGGCTGGCCGCTCGATGGACGACGTACTCGATCAACGACGCCAGTTTGTTAGTCGACCCTACCGAGACATCAAAGAAGGGGGAGTTCACACTGATCGGCCAGATGCTGTTTTCGCTGGGCCCTCACAAAGCGCATGAATTTTAGAAAGGGAATATCTATGAAGAAACTCTACACAACTCTCTTGATCGCGTCCCTGGCAATGGCGGGCCCGGCGTCGGCCAAAGTCAAGATTGTGGCGTCGTCGTCGGATCTGGCTTCGATTGCCAAGTACGTCGGCAAAGACCTGGTCGAGGTCTCATCGATCGGACAGGGAAAATCCAACCTGCACTTTGTCGAGGTTCTGCCCAGCTACATGCTCAAAGTGTCCAAGGCGGATATATATTTGAAAAACGGGCTGTCGCTTGACCAATGGGCGCAGGGGGTGATCGACGGCGCCCGTAATTCCAAGCTGATGGTGGTGGATTGCTCGAAGGGAATCGAGGTGCTCGACAAACCGACGGGAAAAGTCGATGCGTCGATGGGCGATCTTCATCCCGAGGGGAATCCGCATTACTGGCTCGATCCGCGCAACGGCAAGATTATCGCCGACAACATTGTCGAGGCGTTATGCACGGTGGACGCCGCGAATGCCGCGACCTATCGGGCAAATCGTGATGCCTTTGGCGCGCTGCTAGACCAGAAATGGAGCGGTTGGGTGAAAGAGGCCGATGCGTTCAAAGGCGCCGAGGTTATCACGTATCACAGCACGTTTACCTATCTGGCCCATGCCTTTGGATTCACGGTCGCGGGATATATCGAGCCCAAACCGGGAATCGAACCGACCGCGGCGCACAATACCGAATTGATCGACCTGATCAAGGCGAAGCATATCAAAGCAGTTCTGCGTGATCCATACTACTCACAGCGCGCGCCCGAAGCAATTGCCAGGGCCACCGGTGTAGCGGTCTATGAGGCGCCGTCTTCGGTGGGCGGTACCGACGAGGCGAAGGATTACCTGTCGCTGTTTGACGCGCTTGTGGGCATTCTGGTCAAAGGAGCGAGATAGCCATGCTTGAGCTACTTCATCAACCGTTTGTTCAAATCGGGATCGCGATCACGCTGGTGGTCGCGGGGATTCACGCCTATCTGGGATTTCATGTCGTCAGCCGCGGCGTCATTTTTGTCGACCTGTCGCTGGCTCAGGCGGCCGCGTTTGGATATGTGGTGGCGCTGGTTTTCGGATTGGGCGAACATGCTCCGCTCACTTACGTCATTGCCCTGGCCTTCACTATGCTCGGCGCCCTGCTTGTATCGATCTCCCGCGATCGCAACGAGTTGATTCCGCACGAGGCGTTCATCGGAATCATCTACGCCGGCTTTGCGTCGCTGGTGGTTATCTTTCTGGCGCATCTCGCTGAAGGAACCGAGGTGATTTCCGAAATCGCCAATGGATCGATCCTGAGCTGTACACCCACCGAGTTGCTGATCGTTACTTGTCTGTACGCCGTGGTGGGCACATTTCATTACGTCTTTCGCGACAAGTTCTTCCTCATTTCCGAGAGCCGGAAAATCGCCGCTGAGCGAGGGGTGCGAATCGTGTTGTGGGATTTCCTGTTTTACGCCTCTTTCGGCTTGGTTGTGACATACTCGGTGCATTTGGTCGGCGTCCTCATGGTTTTTTCGCTGTTGGTGATTCCACCGGTAATCGCTCTTCTCTTCACCACCAGCCACGGGAAACGCCTCGCTCTGGGATGGGCGGTGGCGGGAGCCGGATCCATACTGGGAATACTCGGATCACTTTCGTTCGACCTGCCGACCGCGCCCACTATCATGGTGGCGCTCATCGCGTTACTGGTAATGGCCGCCCTGATCAGGACATTCACAGGGTACGGACTCGCGCGTGGAACCAAATGACCTGAGAATTTACTTTGCCGTGGGAATCCGATATATTAGCCGCCCGATGGAGAAGTAAAGCGATGAGTGCAATTTCGATTTCCGATAATGTCTGGTGGGTGGGCGTAAACGACCCCCACCTTCGAATCTTTGACATCGTCATGCTGGCCCAGCATGGCACGACGTACAATTCGTATCTTGTCAAAGGCGAGAAAATCGCCCTGATCGACGGCGTCAAGCGGGAGTTCGCAGCCGAGTTTTTCGACAATATCAGACAGGTTGTGCCACTTGATAAGATCGATTACCTGATCATCAATCACACTGAACCGGATCATTCCGGCGCCATTGTGGAATTGCTGCCATACGCCCCCCAGGCTCAGGTGGTTGCCGGTGGAGCCGCCGTGCCGTTTATCAAGGCGACCGTTAACCGCGAACTGCCGATCACGGCGGTCAAAGACGACACGGTCATCGACCTTGGCGGCAAAAAGCTGGTATTCAAAGTTATGCCGTACATGCACTGGCCCGACACAATCATGGAATATCTGCCGGAAAACCGAATTTTGTTTTCGTGCGATGGTTTCGCGGCGCACCTGGCGGGTGACACGATTTTCGCCGAGGCCAACGATTTCGATCTCGAGTTTGAATATCAATACTATTTTGACACAATCATGCGCCCGTTTACCGGGTATATCCGGCGGAACCTGCCCAAGCTTGATTCGCTCGACATCGGCATGATTGCGCCCTCGCACGGACCGATATGCCACGACAACCCGCGGCCGTGGATCGACAAGTACGCCCTATGGGCGGCCGACAAAACCGAGGGAAAAAATCAGGTCACGATATTCGCGGCCTCCAACTACGGCAACACCCGCAAACTGGCCGAGCAGATTTCCGGCTTCTTACAGCGACAAGGTTTCACGGTGCTGTTGGTGGACGCCGAAGTAGTTCGCCCAGAGCACGCCCGAGAGCATATCGAGTCGAGTATCGCGGTACTTTTCGGGACTCCGACGTTCAACGGCGACGCCGTCAAACCGATCTGGGATGTGGTCAATTTGATTTCCACCGTGTATGCTATCGGCAAAAAGGCGGCGGTGTTTGGATCGTACGGTTGGGGAGGCGAGGGATTGAAACTGGTGGCCGATCGGCTGGCTGGCCTCAAAATGAAAGTGTACCCGGAGAATTTTCGTGCTCGTTTGATCCCGTCATCGGAAGAGATAACTCAGGCCGACGAGTTTGCGGGGAAATTGGTGGAGTTTATCCGCGGTGAGTCCGGCGCCGCTT
>JBGOTX010000290.1:0-3655 GCA_041476705.1 Candidatus Zixiibacteriota bacterium | reverse complement strand
GTGCTTCCGATCGGAGAAGCCGAATCGTTCAAAGGACTTGTGGACCTATTGCATATGAGGGCCTACACTTTTACGGCCGACGGCAAGCAAACTGAAATTCCGATCCCGGCCGAGATGAAGGCCGATGTCGACAAACAACGGGAGAATCTAATCGAAGTCGCGGCGGAAGCCGATGACGCCCTGCTTGAGAAATTTCTGAGCGAGGGATCGTTGTCTGATGAGGAGCTTCGCCAGGGTTTGGCGAAAGGGATTATCGGCGGATCGGTATATCCGATCCTGTTCGGCTCGGCCGCTCTTAATATTGGAATTAGAGTATTGTTGGACTTCATCGTAGAATATCTTCCCGCGCCGAACCAGATGCCGGCTTTCAAAGTGCTCAAGACCGGCACCGACACCAAACTCGATCTGGCCTGCGATGCGGGGGCCAAACCGGTGGCATTCATTTTCAAAACCGTGTCTGAAGGGCACTTGGGTGAGATGTCGTTTTTCCGTGCCATATCCGGGACAATTCGCCCCGGTGCCGACCTGGTGAATCAAAGAAACAGCGGCGCGACAAAAATAGCGCAGGTGTTTACGTTTCAGGGGAAGAACCGCACCGAGTTGACCTCCGTGGCGGCCGGCGATTTGGGCGTTCTGGTGAAGCTCAAAGACGCCCACACCAACAATACGCTGGCCGATAAGGACCTCTCCATTATGGTTCCGCCGATTCCGTACCCGAATCCGGTCATGGACGTCGCGATCCGGCCGAAAACCAAAGGGGATGAAGAAAAAATTTCGGCTGGTCTGCACCGCCTGCAGGAAGAAGACCCGACTTTCCGGCTTGTCATGGACTCGGCTCTGCATCAGCAGGTGCTGTATGGACAGGGAGCGACTCATATCGAAGTCCTCGCTGAAAAACTGCACAAGCGATTCGGCGTGGATATCGAGCTCGGTAAACCGAAAATTCCCTATCGCGAAACCATCAAGGGAAAAACGGAAAAGCAGTACAAGCACAAGAAGCAATCCGGAGGTCGTGGACAGTACGGCGATGTATACCTTCGTTTAGAACCTAATGTTCGCGGCGGCGGATTCGAGTTCAATGACGAAATCGCGGGCGGCGTGATTCCCGGCAAGTACGTTCCGGCCGTTGAAAAGGGAGTGGTGGAAGCGATGGAGCACGGCGGGCTGGCCGGAGCGCAGGTCGTGGATGTTAAAGTTGCCCTGTATTACGGTTCGTACCACGATGTCGATTCCTCGGATATGGCTTTCAAGATTGCCGGTTTGATGGCCTTCAAGGAAGGTTTCCTCGATTGCAAACCGATCCTGCTCGAACCAATCTGCAGTGTCGAAATTCTCGTGCCGGATGACTACACCGGCGATGTGATGGGCGACCTGTCCTCGCGCCGGGGAAAAATCTCCGGCATGGATCCCGAAGGGCGCAGTCAGAAAATCAAGGCGACCATTCCGCAGTCGGAATTGTACCAGTACTCGGTCCAACTTCGGTCCATGACGCAGGGGCAGGGAGTGTACTCGGTGGCGTTCTCGCACTATGAGGAAGTCCCGCACGAAATCGCCCAGAAGATCATTGCCGAAGCCAAGGCCGATAAAGAGGCCGAAGCAAAATAAGCGGGTTCATGTGTTACGATATGTTGACGGGCCGGGAAACCGGCCCGTTTTTAATTGGGCGGCCCGCTGGGCCTTCTACAGTTCTGTCGTTGCGAGCGAAGCGAAGCAATCTCGTTTCCATCTTGAATGTAGATCACAAAGCGAGATTGCTTTGTCGCGCCGAGGACGTCGCTCCCCGCAACGACGGATTACGGGACTTTTTCTAGCCCCCCTTTGGCTGGCCGGTATCACATTTTGGGGGTATGTTCAACCCCATTAGGATTTTGTCATTGACATGTGAACAAATGAGCAGTATGGTCGATATGAACATACACAGGGAAGGAACGTATGCGAGAGCTGTTGACGGACCGACAACGAATAATTTTGGAATATATCGACCAGCGAATCAGCGAGCACGGCCAGCCGCCCACCCTTCGGGAAATAGGGGGCAAGTTTGGCATCACCTCGACCAACGGAGTGCGCACGCATCTTGAGGCGCTGGTGAAGAAAGGGTATCTCAAGAAAGAAGGTTTCATCTCACGCGGGCTGGAGCTAACCCGCCAGTTGGCCGGATCGGTCAGCCGCATTCCGTTGGTCGGGGCGGTTCCGGCCGGAAATCCGATCGATTCTGCCGAAAATGTCGAGGCCGAGTTTGCGCTGGACAAATCTTTTCTTCCGAGCGGCGAGACATTCAGTCTGAGAATCAAGGGGGACTCGATGCGCGACGCCGGGATTCTGGATGGCGATTTCGTGCTGGTCGCCAAACAGGAGACGGCCAAGAAAAATGACATTGTCGTGGCGATTATCAACGGCGAAGCCACGGTCAAACGGTATATTCCCGAAGGGGCAAAGATCCGGCTTCAGCCGGAAAACGATGATTTCAAGCCGATCATGGTCGAGAAGAAATCGGGCGAGTTTCGCGTGGCCGGCCGGGTGATCGGCCTGTTACGCCGCTTCAAATAGCTTGGCGCAGGGCGTTTGCCCTGATATCGGGTAACTCTTGACGTTCACCTGTCGATACCTTATACTCGACGCTCCAAATCGTTCGTAAGCCACAGTAGCTCAGCTGGTAGAGCAGCTGATTCGTAATCAGCAGGTCTGCGGTTCGATTCCGCACTGTGGCTTAGTTAGTTACCGGGGGCGATCATTCGATCACAGTTTAAAGTTGGAAGAATCGCCTTAGGACTATATATTCACTTCCAAGTACTTACCCGTGAGGAGTGCAACATGAGCCGACTTCGCTTTACTATAGTTTTTTCCCTTTTACTCTTGGCCGTTGCGATAAGCGCGGCGCCGAACCGTCCCGATACCCAGGTCAGAATTCATTATTCGACCAAAACCGACTGGGTCAACCTGCACCAGATGGGGCTTGATGTCATCGCCGAGGGGGACGGGTGGGTTGACGCGATCGTGAACAGTTCCGACGCCGATTTTCTTCGCTCAAAGGGGTACGCGGTGGATGTCGTCCACCCGAGCGTCTCGACTTTCTATCATGATCGCCTGCTCGCTGAGACGGTTGAGCCCCAGACTATGGGCGGATACCTGACGCTGGCCGAGATCAATGCCAAGATCGACTCGCTCGTCACTCTTCACCCGACGATCGTGTCCACAAAGGTGAGTCTCGGTAATACCATCGAAGGTCGGCCGATGTGGGCGGTCAAGATTTCGGATAACCCCAATGTCGACGAGCCCGAACCCCGGGTCCTGTATACGGCGGCTATTCATGCCCGCGAAGTCATCACTCCGAAAGTGATTTTCTATTTCATGGATTATCTGGTGAACAACTATGGTATCGACACGGCCGTGACCAATTTGGTCAATAGTCGCGAACTCTGGTTTGTTCCCTGTGTGAATCCCGATGGATATTTTCAGAACGAGGTTGACAATCCGGCCGGCGGCGGCTTGTGGCGGAAGAACAAACGTAACAACGGAGACGGCACGTTCGGGGTGGATCTGAATCGCAATTACGGGTACAAATGGGGGTGGGATAACAGCGGGTCATCGCCGGTCACCTCCAACGAAACATATCGTGGTACCGGCGCGTTCTCCGAGCCGGAGACCCAGCACATGC
>JBGOTX010000289.1:0-3672 GCA_041476705.1 Candidatus Zixiibacteriota bacterium | reverse complement strand
TTGTCGACCTTGCCGGGCGGGCAATGGTCGGTGTGCAGGGCGATATAGATTGGATATTTCTCCGCTACTCGTTGCGTGAACTCCGCCAGTGCGATGGCGCCAAACGCCATGTCTTTGACCCCGAGTCCCGATGCAAACTCACCGCCGCCGGTGGAGATTTGAATGATTCCGTCGGACTTGGAATCGGCGAACCCTTTGAGCGAGGCGTTGACTGTCTCGGTCGAGGTGACGTTGATCGCGGGAAAGGCGTACCCGCTTTGCTGAGCGGTATCGAGCATTTTGCGATAGATTTCCGGTGTGGCTATTGGCATTTCAAACTCCCGTCAATTCCGTTTGCGTGATTTCTATTTCATCAATTGCCGCAGAACCATCGGCAGAACCCCGCCGTGGCGATAATACTCAACCTCGATTTGCGTGTCGATCCGCACCAGCGCCTGGAATGAGCGCGGGCCGTTCTTGGACTGCACCCGCACGGCAACCAGTTGCCTCGGATGGAGACTCGACGAGAGACCATCAATTGAGAAAATCTCCTCGCCGGTCAGTTCCAGGGTTTCGCGCGATTCGTTTTCAAGAAATTGCAGAGGGAGCACGCCCATGCCAACCAGATTCGAGCGATGGATTCGTTCGTAACTCTGCGCGATCACCGCCCGCACCCCCAGAAGCAGTGTTCCTTTCGCGGCCCAGTCACGCGATGATCCCATGCCGTAGTCGCGGCCGGCGAGAATGATGAGCGGGGTTTTGCTCTCCTTGTATTTCATGGCGGCGTCGTAGATCGACATCGTTTCGCCCGACGGATGGTATTTCGTGATTCCGCCCTCGGTGCCGGGAAGAAGCTGATTGTGCAGGCGAATGTTAGCGAACGTGCCTCGGGTCATCACCCGGTCGTTGCCGCGACGGGAACCATAGGAGTTGAAATCGGCGAAGGTCACGCCGCGATCCATGAGAAATTTCCCGGCCGGAGAATCGGCTTTGATCGATCCGGCGGGGGAAATATGGTCGGTGGTGATCGAATCGCCGAACATCGCCAGCACACGGGCTTCGCGAATCGAGGCAACTTCGCCCGGTTCCTGCTTCATGTCGAGAAAAAAGGGCGGCTCCTGAATGTAGGTTGAGTCGGCGATCCAGTCATAGATTTCGCTTTTTTTCGAGGTGATCGCGTTCCAGGTCGGGTTTCCTTCGAACACCGAAGCATACTGCGTGCGGAAAAGTTCCGGCGTCACGCTCTTGCGGACATGCTCCATGATCGCGGTCTGGGTCGGCCAGATATCTTTGAGATAGATTTTCTGTCCATTGTCGGCGACTCCGATCGGTTCAGTGGTCAGATCGATATCGACCGAACCGGCCAGTGCGTACGCCACCACCAGCGGAGGCGAAGCGAGATAGTTCGCCTTGGTATGCGGATTAATTCGTCCCTCGAAATTCCGGTTCCCCGACAAAACCGCCGCGGCGACTATTTTGCCGTCGGTGACTGCCTTGGCGACCGCATCGGGGAGCGGTCCGGAATTTCCGATACAGGTGGTGCACCCGAACCCGACATTATTGAAGCCGAGTTTTTCCAGATACGGCAGGAGTCCGGTCTTCTTCAAATATTCGATCACCACTCGTGAACCGGGAGCGAGCGAAGTTTTGACATACGGTTTTACGGTCAGCCCGCGTTCGACCGCGTTCTTCGCCAGAAGACCGGCGGCGATAAGGACGTACGGATCGGAGGTATTGGTGCACGAGGTAATCGCCGCAATCACGACCGCGCCGTGATGTATCTCCGCCTGGTAGCCGTCGCGAATAGTCGCTGAAACGGAAAGGTCCGATTGGGGCAGTTCGTATCCGCGCTCCTTGATCGGCCGGGAGAGACCGGACACAAAATCCTGCTTGACCTGCGACAGCGTGACTCGATCCTGCGGTCGCTTTGGTCCGGCCATCGACGGCTCAACTTTGCCCAGATCGAGCTCGAGCATATCGGTGTATTCCGGTTCCGCCGATCCCTTGGCCCGGAACAACCCCTGCTCCTTGCAGTACCGCTCGACGAGATCGATTTCGTCTTCGGTCCGGCCGGTCATTTTCAGGTAGTCGAGCGTGGATTGGTCGACCGGGAAATACCCGATGGTCGCGCCGTACTCCGGAGACATATTGGCGACCATCGCCTTGACCGGCAGAGACAATTCATCCAGCGCCGGGCCGCAATATTCGACAAATTTGTTCACTACGCCTTTTTTGCGGAGCATCTGGGTTGCGGTCAGCACCAGGTCGGTGCCGGTGGCGCCTTCGGGAAGACGGCCGGTCATGCGGAATCCGATCACTTCGGGCATAAGCATATAGAGCGGTTGGCCAAGCATCACCGCCTCGGCCTCAATGCCCCCCACCCCCCATCCAACCACACCAAGACCGTTGATCATGGTGGTATGCGAATCGGTTCCGAGCACCGTGTCGGGCATCGCAACGCCGTTGGTCACCAAGACGACTTTGGCCAGATACTCCAGATTAACCTGATGCACTATGCCGGTCGCGGGCGGAACCACCCGAAAATTGTTGAAGGCGTTTTTCCCCCAATGGAGAAACTCATATCGTTCCCGATTGCGAGAAAATTCCATCTGCATGTTCAGGGCCAGTGAATCATCGGAACCGAACGCGTCGACCTGTACCGAATGATCGATCACCAGATCGACCGGAATGAGCGGATTGATCTTTTTCGGATCGCCCCCCATCCGTTTCATGGCCGAGCGCATCGCCGCCAGATCGACCACGGCCGGCACGCCGGTGAAATCCTGCAGGATCACCCGCGCCGGTTTGAATGGGATTTCAATCTCGCCGACTTTTTTCGGGTTGTATCCGGCCGCTTTGATGACATCCTGCTCGGTGACGGTGTGACCGTCGACCGAGCGAAGCACCGCTTCCAGCATCACCTTGATCGAATATGGCAGTTGGGCGATCCGGCCATGTTTGGCCAGCCGGTCGAGACGGTGAATCTTGCAGGTGCGATTTTTGGTCTTTAACTCTGATATGGCGCCAAATGGGTCCATTGCTGACCTCCGAACTAGTCCTTTGTCGTTGTAACACTTTGCGCCCAAGTATAGTCGTCCTATCCATCGAATTCAAGTTTACTCTCCAACCATAATGCGGCACTCGAGCTGTTTACCCGATCGGGCAAATGCAGTATGTTGTCCCCGAATAGCATCAAGTTCGGCGAACCAGACGGTGTTTGGTTTTATTTTGTATGTTTGTTAAGAGACTCAGCGACAGTTCTTTGGTTATCGGTGCGCCCGCCAAAGTGAATCTTTTCATGCAGGTGCTGGACAAGCGGCCGGACGGATACCACAATATTAATTCTTTGTTTCAGGCCGTTTCGCTGTTCGACCGATTAACTGTCACGCGACGTACCGAACCGGGGGTGGATTTGAAAATTACCCAGATAAGTCCGGGACCTGCTTTGACGGTTGGGCCGGATAATCTCATTGCCAGGGCCTACCAGGCAGTAGCCGAGAAAACAGGACTGAAAGAGGGGGTATTTGTCCAGCTCGAAAAGAACATTCCGATGGCGGCCGGACTGGGCGGGGGGTCATCCGATGCCGCGGCCACTATCATCGCCCTGAATGTTCTGTTTGATCTCAATATGTCGCAGGAAGTTATGGCTGGGATTGGGCTTTCGGTTGGCTCTGACGTGCCGTTCTTCTTTTC
>JBGOTX010000288.1:0-3684 GCA_041476705.1 Candidatus Zixiibacteriota bacterium | reverse complement strand
TCCGCTTGAAATTGTGAGCCGGGGGGAGCGGGCGACTGGAGTGAACCCTTGATGGTTTACCAGTCGCCCGAATTATTTGAATTCACCCTCTCGGAAATACAGGCCCGAAAGAATCGGGCGGAATCAGACGATAGAGAGAGATTTGATAGGGCGTTGTTCACCGCCGAAGTCGATCCCGATCTTGCGGAGCATTTCAAACGGCGGGATGCCGCCGATCTGGACGATAACATAGTCATTCGGAATTTCAATCTGCCCCTGTTTGGTCGACAGCACCACCGAATCACGCCGTACTTCAGTGACGTGCGACTCGAATAGCGGATGCACTTTCTTGTCGGCAATCATTCGCGTCATCACGTCCTCGTTCTTCTTCTTAACTCGAAAGAAACTTGATTTGCGATACGACACGGTCACCACATTCCCCTTCTGACGAGCCAGTCCGATCGCCGCTTCAACCGCGCTGTCGCCGCCGCCGACCACCAGGACATGCTTGCCGGTGTACGATTGGGCATCGATGAGTTGATAGGTCACCTTGGAAAGCTCTTCACCGGGGACATCGAGTTTGCGGGGTGTGCCGCGTCGCCCCAACGCCAGCACCACGGCATGAGCATAATAATTGGAGATCTGGGTGTGGACCTCGAAGCGGTCTCCCTTTTTCAGCACGGACTCGACCCGTTCGCCGGTCTTGATGTTGACCTGAAACTTGTCGGCAATGGTCTGCCAGGTCTCCATAAGGAACTCTTTGGAATACTCTTCCTCTTTAAGCCAGCCGTACAATGGAATTTCGACCGGTTGGGTCATCACCAGTTTATGTCGGGGATAATGGAGAATAGTTCCACCCAATTCGCGTTCATCGAGCACCAGATACGAAAGCCGGTGCTGGATGGCGGTCAGGGCCGCGCTTAAGCCGGCTGGACCGGCGCCGACGATAATAAGATCGAGGGTATCGTCCTGAACCGAATTGTTTCTCCGTCGCATGACTTCATCGACCACCATGCGTCCCTGTCCGATGGCGTTGCGGATAAGCGACAGTCCGCCCAGTTCGCCGGCAATAAACAAACCCGAAACGGTGGTTTCGTTGTTTGGGGTCATGATCGGAATATCGGGGCGGCTGGTGATATCACCGAGTCCAACTTTAATGGCGCCGACCGGGCAGACCTGTTCGCAATAACCGTGTCCGACACACCGCTGGCCATTGATCACTTCCGCGGCGCCCCACACAACGCCGATGACGTCACCCTCCGGACAGGCCGCCACACACGAGCCGCAACCGATACACCGCGAACGGTCGATCATCGGATACTGCGCTCGCGGAATATCTATCCCCATGGCGCGGGCCTCGTCTTTGCGTTGGACAGCTGATCGCTGAGACTTGCGAAATGAGAGAAAATATGGGACAAAGAAGCCCGCGACCAATAGCACGACGCCGAGCCAGATCAGGTTTTGTTCCATACTCGTTGTACCCAGGATCGATCAAGTCGTTTCGGCGCTCAAAACCGCCAACCCAGCTCAGATTGCAGGCGCATACCTTTGATATCATCGCCGCTGTTCAATTGCACCGAAAGACCGAGGAAGGCATTTTTCAGTAGATCGCTTTGCGAGCTGACATCAAACCAGCGATTATTTCTGGGCAGGTTGCCGATGTCAACGCGGTACTTGTATGCTCCGTAACCCAGACTGATCGAAGTGGAGCGAGCAAAGTTGTCGCTGATCCGGACCGAGTAATTCAGGCCGTGCTCAAACGGACCGTTGAACGAATCGAATTGAGCGGTAGCCGAGGCAGCCGGATGCCAGAGCCCTGTCCGACTAAGATGAAACGAATAGGAGTTGGTCGGAGTCGGGTCGCTCTGGCGTTTTCTCTGACCGAAAGCGACCGATCCCTGAAGGCGCAGGGGAAGAGTCATATCAAGTTGCGCGCGGATTCCCTGGCGCAGGTGATCATCGAAGAGACTGTCGACGGTCGATCTGGCCTCGTAGGTCCAGTAATTGGTCCGGGTGTCGTAGCTGAGGTTGAGTCGCACGGTCGATGAAAGTCGATAATATGATCCCAGGTAAAGATTCGACAGGGTGATCGTTTTGCCCGTTCGTTCTTTCCGCCAACTTCGGTTGATATCGAATTCGGCGGTGTGATAGAAACCCCAGCGAGTTCCGGCATTGAACCGTCCCTGTAAGGCGGCAAATTCCCGGCTTACATTGAAGCCATGATATTCGCCGACTCCGGCAATCGTCTGCTCGATCGTTGTCTTGCCTGGCTGACCGGTCGTATAAGTCAGGTATCCGCCACCTTTGTACAGCGACAGTCGGTTGTCGGCGTACGCCCATGTTGGTTCATTGCCGGCGAACAGCCCGATGCGGGTATTCTCCGACACTCGTCCTTCCATGAGAACACCGTCAAGATAACCGGCCCCGGCGACGCGCCGGGGAAGCAGTCGTCCGGCGAAAACATTGATGGCGGCCGAAGGGTCCTCGTAGCCGAGCGTACATTCCCAGACCCGATTTTCCCAGGCATCGCGGGTGACTGTTGAGAAATACGCGCGCTGGCGCTGATCGTAACGACCACGGGTGCGCAAGCTGAAAGTTATTTCCTTGTCGAAAAGTCGGCGCACTTTCAGATTTAGTCGAGCGGTCGTCTGGGTGAAATCGAGATTCGACACGCCCCTGTCGTTCCAGTGGTAGAGCAGCAGTGAAACACTTCCGGTCACTTTAGGAGGCGACGGTCGGGCATAGCTCTTGGGCGCCGCCGGGGTCTTGGCAGCAGCAGTGTCAACAGCAGGCGCCAACACAGCGGAATCGGTCATCGACCGGGTCGTGTCTGCTTTGCCGGTGACAACCAAGACGGCTCGTTCTCCCGCCACGATTTCGCAGGCGGATGACAGCGTCTTGCAGGACGCGGAATGGTCGGCCACAAACACGACCTCCACCTCGGTCGGGCAATCGCCACGGCTATAGATCATCAAGTGATCGCCTACCGCGAGACCGTCGGCCTGCCCGCCGTTCAAATACACACTTTCGGCCGACACATACTTGACGACAAAAGACGTCCCGGCCGTCGCCGTCTGTCTCGCGCATACGATTGCGACAGCGATGATGATCCAATACGTCGACCGCTTCATCCTCCAGCCCTCCCTGTCGGATGACAGCTGTAACAGGCGGTGCTCAGATACTGGTACCGGCTTACTCCGGTATGGTGTGAATCGGTCGTAGCTTTGTCGCTGTGGGGATGACAATTAATGCACTCAAAGGTGGCAAAATTGGACGGATTAATGTGGCAATCGACGCACAGATTCCACCGGCCAGCGTGCGTTCCCGAGTAGATGGGGAAATACTGAGCATCATGATTCCAAGTGGAGGAGGTCCAATTGGAAGTAGTGTGACACGTTTGACAGGTGGTCGGGAAATTGGCCGCCGCGTGATTCGGATTGGTGGTGGCAACATACTTGGATTGGTGACAGGAATAGCAATCGGTTGGCGTGCCGGTATATCCGGAGGCGTGGCAATTGATACATGCGACGGTTGTGTGCGCGCCGGTCAGAGGGAAGGTCGTGTTGGCATGGTTAAAAGTGGCCGGTGACCAGGCACTGGTCGAGTGACAGGTGGTACAGACGTGGCTGAAATTTGACAGGACGTGATCCGGGTCCTTTGCCCCCTGAAAGTTCGTCTGATGACAGGAATAACAATCGGTCGGTG
>JBGOTX010000287.1:0-3694 GCA_041476705.1 Candidatus Zixiibacteriota bacterium | reverse complement strand
TGGTCTGCCGGCTCCTGAACTGTTCCCTCGGGAATCTCTCCGAACCGTTGCGTCCCAGGTAATTGACAAATACTCCCCGGAATGCCTGCAGTATTCGCTGTCGCAGGGAATTGTTCCGCTACGCAAGCTGTTGGCCGAGCGTGCGAGCGCGCGGGCGACCAAATCGACCGCGGAGAATATTCTTATCACAACCGGGGCCCAGCAGGGCATTGAACTGATGGCGCGGGCGTTTATCCGGCCGGGCGATTACATTTTGACGGAGAATCCGACCTATGTCGGCGCGCTTCAGGCGTTCAACTTCTACGGCGCGAAGTATATCACGGTCGACCTGGACGAACAGGGCATGCGCGTGGACCAGGTTGAAGAAAGGATCAGACAGCACCGTCCGCGTCTAATATATGTCGTGCCGACATTTCAAAATCCAACCGGCATTACCATGTCGGCTGACCGTCGCAAAGCGCTGTGTGACGTTGCGGCCAGACACCGGATTCCGCTCATTGACGACTCCCCGTACGGCGACATTCGCTTCACCGGAGCCCAGGTGGCAAGTCTAAAATCGTACGGTGGTGATACGGTCATAGCGCTCAGGACCTTTTCAAAGACGATGACGCCAGGACTGCGGGTCGGTTGGATTAACGCCGCTCCGTCATTTATCGCGCTTTTGGAGAGGGTCAAACAGTTTATCGATCTGCACTCCAGTTCGTTCACGCAATTTATCGTCTATGAATACATTCGACAGGGCCTGCTGGAGCCCCACATTGAGGAAATTAAAGCCGACTATTTGATGAAGCGGAATCTGATGGTCAAGACGATCGACGACACGTTTCCGAAAGGCATCGCCTCGACCAGACCGGAAGGCGGCCTCTTCTTGTGGCTGGAACTCCCCAAACCGATGTCGGCACAGGCCTTGTTCCAAAAGGCGTTTGATCTGAAAGTCGCCTATGTCCCGGGAGCGCCGTTCTTTCCAAACGGTGGGGGGGAACACACCTTAAGATTGAATTTCTCCAATGCCTCGCCAGAGATGATCGTTGAGGGTATAGAGCGTCTCGCCAAGCTGTTTCGGGAGAACATGCCGAGCATCGGCCGGCAATAGAAATCCGGGTGGCGGGCAGGTTTTTGCTTGAATGTCACCCCGATCCGTATTTCTTACCTCGCCTATGGACATTCGCTTTGCCAAGTATCATGCCCTGGGGAATGATTTCCTGGTCATCGAACGACGCCTGAGCCCCGGCCGGAAACTCTGGGCACTGGCGTGTGATATCTGCAACCGGCACTCCGGGGTCGGGGCCGATGGCGTGGTCTGTGTGTCGCCAAGTCGCGTGGCTGATTTTCGGCTCGATATATATAACGCCGATGGCGGGTGGGCAGAAAAGTCGGGAAATGGGATACGCATCGCCGCGGTGTGGGCCACCCGGAGAAGACCCCGCAGGAAGCAGTTCATCGTTGAATGCGGCGATTCAACAAACAAGGTGTGGGTGGCGGATAAGTCCGGAAAAGACATTGTGGTGTCGGCCGAGCTGGGCCAGCCCAATTTCGCGGTCACAAGTCTGCCTATGAAGACCAATTCATCATGCGTGATCAACGGGATACTGAAATTCGGCAAGATTCGAGTTCGAGGAACTTGTCTATCGGTCGGCAATCCGCACGTGGTCGTGCCGATGGATGACTTCAGATCTGATTGGATGGCCATAGGGGCCGTTATTGAGCACGCGCCCATATTTCCCCGTGGAACTAATGTCGAATTCGTACGGGTGGTCAATCGGCGCAAGATTGAGGTAATGGAATGGGAACGCGGCGTGGGACCGACCGGTTCATCCGGCACCGGCGCGGCTGCGGCGGTGGTCGCGATGGTGGTGCAGGGGAGAATCGACCGGACGGTGGCGGTGCAATTTCCCGCCGGCGTGTTACAGATCAACTGGCGAGCAAGTGACAATGTGATCGAGTTGACTGGACCGGTGACCTTTGTTTCGCAAGGCGTGTACCGGCACTAAGGAAATTTCCCGGCTGTCTTGTCTCTAGGATGGATCGACTACCGACGTGTCACAGCAAATATTGGCAGAACCGGATGTGGCAACCGCGCCGAGGGGCCTTTGGGCGGGGTTACAGGACTATGTCGGGCATGTACGCAGTATCAACCGCAACGCCCGATGCTACCTGCTCGGATCATTTCTCATGGGAGTCAATTTCGAGATCTTTCAGTTGCTGTTAAACTTATATCTTAAAGAACTCAAATTTGGCGAGGGGGATATCGGTCTGGTCAATGCCGGTCGCGCAATGGGCATGTCGATCATGGCCATTCCGGCGTCGATTTTGTTCTCCCGCTTTCATTTGCGTCCCTTGTTGATACTCGGTGTGATCGGTTTCGGTCTCTTTAGTGTGCTTCTAATCACCACACAGGAGCTCTGGCTGTTGATGGGCTTGTCGCTTCTTGCGGGAGTGTCATGGTCGTTGTTCCGGGTATTTTCCGGGCCATTTTACATGCGCAATTCCACCCCGGACGAGCGCACGCATTTGTTTTCAATCTCCTTTGCGGTCCTGCTGTTGGCCGGAATGGCCGGGTCGGCTGGAGCCGGCAAGTTGGTCACGGTGCTCGGACATCTGACGGGCGACATCATTCTCGGCTACAAGTACACGCTGGTGGTCGGCGTCTTGATCGGGCTGTTGGCCATGATTCCATTCAGTTTGGTCGGTGCACAAGCTCCTGGCGGAAGGGAATCGCGGGTATCGCTCACGCTTGAACAACTCCGCAATCGGGGCGGCTTCTATTTCCGGCTGACCTTTGTAAACTTTGTCATCGGCATGGGCGCCGGACTCATCATCCCGTTCTTGAACCTGTACTTCAAGGAGCGGTTCCATCTGGCGCCGGACGTTATCGGGTTATTCTACCTGTGCGTGTCCGGCGCAATGTTTGTCGGTACGTTGGCGGGGCCGCTGTTGGCCCGGCGGTTCGGACTGGTTCGGACGGTCGTGTTTACCCAACTGGCTTCGATTCCGTTCATGTTGACGCTCTCCTTCACGTATATTCTTCCTGTTGCCTTTGTCGCATTCGTCATTCGCGGCGGACTGATGAACCTGAATGGGCCGATAAGCAGTCATTTGGCAATGGAACTTTCCGAGGAAAAAGAGCGGACGCTCGTAAATGCGCTTCTGCTCATCTCCTGGACGGCCTCGTGGATGATCGCGGTGGCCATTGGCGGGCAACTGGTCGAACGGTACGGCTTCACGCTGGTCCTGAACATCGCCAGCGGCCTGTATGTCTGTGCCTCGATCATGTACTTTCGGTTCTTCCGACATATTGAGCGACGCAAAGACGGCGGAGCCGGCTGGTACATTTCGGAGGGGGACGCGTAAGCAACTTCTTCGGAGTTGTGCCGGTCTTTGGTTCTGTCTACAGAATGCCGTTGCTAAGAGGACACTCCCTGTAGATATTGGACCCTGCCACAAGGCAAACAAACTATATGGCACTCGAAACGTACAAGGACATGTTCGCCTCGGCCACCGCGGCCGCTTTTCAGGAAGTCTACCCTGAAATCTACGGCCAGACCGGAGAGACCGAAGTATTCAGCCGCGAGTTTGTCTACCAGGCGATTGAGCGGCCCAAAGACCCGCGCATGGGCCGGTTCGCTCTGCCGGTTTTCAAGTTCAGCCGTCTGCTCAAAGACAGCCCACCGAACATTGTGGCCAAGATCGCGCC
>JBGOTX010000286.1:0-3700 GCA_041476705.1 Candidatus Zixiibacteriota bacterium | reverse complement strand
CTGCGTGTACACCCGCGACATTGAAGCGCGACTTCGCGAACTGAAAGGGACAGGTGTTCGATTGATTGACGACACGCCGCGTCTCGGAGCCGAGGGGCACCGCATTGCGTTTGTCCATCCGACCGGGACAAACGGCGTCTTACTGGAGCTGGAAGAGCGGATTGAATCGGACTGACACACTTAGTGCCGGGCCGACGACTCAATCCTGAAGTGTCCGGACCCATCGGCCGACCGTGACTTTTGAAGGCGTCGGGACTTGGTGTAATACAGCAGTCCTATCGCCAGCAACATCAGGATGGCCACGATGATATACGGATTGATCTTCGGGGGAAACACCGATGCCTCCTGCGGACCTCGATACTCAAAGCTCGCCTGAATCTGTCGAATCGTTGAATCGACGACGGCGAAACTCTCGATCGGGGCCTTGGCCCACAGCGTGAACAGCGCCTGCCGGTTGTCGGGCAGGCGGTACAGCACGCCCTCGAAACGATGGCGAAGCGTGACCTTTGCGATTGTGTCCTCAGAGACGAATTCGAGCACAAATCCGGCTCGGTATGTTTGATTGAATCCGGTAGACGTGAGCAACTTGGCGTGAGGAAGGGCGAGAATGACCTCATCGATCACCTTCTGAACGGAGTTCTTCAATTCCGCCTGGTTGTTTACCGCGTCCGTGGCCGCAAACTCCGAACGGAAGACCGAGAACTGCGTATTGGCCGCGTCATTGACGATATGCACGGGCAACGCCAGGGTGTCGCTGATAACCTCCCAGCCGGGGGGAAGATCGACGGACAGGCCGTGGCCGATTGATGCACTGTTGGCCGCGCCCGGCGCAAGCGCCAGACAGACCATGAACACGAGACTAAGCACGGGCCGCATGCTATAAGTATCGGCTGATTCGAGACGGGGATTTAGTGGATACGATCGCCGTTATTTCACCTGGAAATTTCGCGCCAGGCAGTCGCGCACCTTTGCTACCCTGAGCCGCACGAATTCGGCCCGCGTATGAACGGCCCCGACCTTACTCTCCCCAAACTCTTGTGAGCTTCCAAATCCCGATCCGGTTACATTATGCGCGGGTCGGTGGAAGTCGGTGGAAGACAGTCAAGTTCAAATCAGACACGCGGGTCTGATCGCTAACACCGCGAACCCCAAAATCACTGTCGTTCATCGGAGTAGTCGCGTAAGATGCCTGAATAAAGATACTCCCGCTCCGGGTCCATTTCTGCCTCATCTCCTTTAATCTTGTAGGAATGTTCGAGGAATTGTCATATACTGGACACATGATCTCCCTTATCGTCGGACCGTTCGCAGGCGAAACGATGTTGTTTGGTTTTCGACCGAGAGTCATTGGCAATAAATGGCGGTCAATACACGAATATGAAAGCGTAGCATGTTGCCATTGCATACCAACGATCTAGCCGAAAAGGAAATCAAGCCATGAAATTGCGCAAAGAAGAAATACCGATTGCGCTAGAAATGCCAGTTGCAACATTTCGTGTTGCTGAATGGGCTAATATGGCGGTCGCCTATGTCCGGTTGACGGCTGGAGTAGACGCGACGCCGTTACTAAAGGGACTACCGGATGACAAATGCCAGTGTCCACACTGGGGTTATATCCTCGAAGGTGCTATTCACATCCTGTACAAGGACGGCGAAGAAGAGGTATGTCGAGCTGGAGAGATCTTCTATTGGCCGGCCGGCCATACTGTTTGGGTCAAAGAAGATACTTCTTTTATAGAGTTCAGTCCTAACAGCGAACTGAAGGAAGTGTACGATCACATCGGCAAAAAACTCTTAGCCGCCTCATAACGACATAGCATGAACTTGAAGCTCCGGCTCACACCGGGGTTTTCAAGTCACTGGCGAGCGTGTACACGAAATATCGTCCCTGTTTTTACGTGTGCAAAATTCCTCGTGCGGTCAGACGAGAAAGTATGGTTGATTTGGTCGAGTAGGCGGGGGTGGTCTTTTCAGCACTGAAAAGCAAAAGCGCCTGCTTAACCGTCAGGCGGCCGTGCCTCCAGGCCAGCTCCATCAAACGGGATTCAGTCGGGCCGAGAAACACCTCGAGCCCGGAGGCCTCAGGATCGAAGTAGATGTTGACGTTCAGCGGGGCGATCTCTTGGTAAAATGCTTCGACAGCAAGTTGACGCCGATGGCGATCACCACGACCGGCCAGGCCCAGTCCCAGAATCCACCGCGAATCAACCCCATTCGATTGAGCAACATGAGCAGACCGAGTAACAGTAATAAGATACCTACGAACATTAGTGTCTCCTTTGTATCCGTTGCGCTAACATAGATGGATTTGAAGCGTTCGTCAATCCACTTCAGTGCGGCTCCTGGCTGTGACGCAGGCGGTCCACAATGACCCTCGCCACGGCTTCGAGCATTTCTTTGTCTTCCGAACTGAACGCCGCGAGTTTGTTCGAATCGATATCGATCTCCCCCAGGCATCGCTCACCATCCATGAGCGGCACGACAATTTCCGACCGGGTAGTCAACGAGCAGGCCAGAAAGCGCGGGTCGGCGTGAACGTCATCAACCACTATGGTTTGTTTTCGGGTAGCCGCCGCGCCGCAAATGCCCTGGCCGAGTTCAATCCGGTTATGGGGGGTAGGCGGGCCGACATACGGACCAACATTCAGCTCGTTCCCCTCAAGCAGATAGAACCCAGTCCAGTTAAAATCGTCCGAGAAGCCGTCGATTAATTTCACGGCGGCCGTAAGAATCTCGTTGCGGGTGTTCTTTTCGGCTATTGCCGCTCGAATGTTGTCCACCAGTTGTTGCCGTCGGTTGTCCATCACAGGCGATCTCGTATTGCTCTCAGGTTCTGTTGGGGGGTTTGCGGTTCGATGGCACAGCCGGGGCCGATGATCAGCCGGTCCGGAGTGTAGTCGTGCTTCAGACGGTCGATCATCCGCCCGACTTCATTGGGCGAGCCATGCAGAAGCCAGCCCATGTGGTCGACGCCGCCCACGAGTCGTTTGTCGGGCAGTTCGCTCAGGGCTTTGTCCAACGGCAGGTTGGTCGGGTCGAATGAGTTCCAGTTGATCATCCTGGCCGGATACGGCTGAGCCGACAGTTGTGTAAGAAAGCTACTCGAATGACAGACATGCAGAAGATTGATCGCATCACGTTCGGCCGCTCGGATTACGCGCAGGTCGTACGGCAGACCGAAGCGTTGGTACTCCGACCAGCTCAAATACTGGCTCGACGCCCACTGGGTGGTGGCAAAGAAAATACCGTCGGCCCCGGCATTCCGGAGCTCGGACACATAACGCACGAAGGTTGTGGTGATTGACCGCAGGGCGGACTCGACCATGTCAGGGTATTTCTGTAAATGCTCGGCCAGCGTTTCGTTTTTCTCGACCATCCGACCGGCCACCGCCAGCGGTGTGAAGACCGTCATCAGGATTGGCAACTCCCTGTCCGAACGCTTGCGAATGAGCGACACGATCCCGAGGTGTTCGGCCAGCGCCGGCGAGGTCGGCGACAGAGGTTGGATTTTCTGCCAGTCCTCTGGGGTAGTGACCGGGAACTTCGTTTTGGTATGCTTTTGAAACTCGTCATTCGACCAGATCTGCTGAAATCCCCAGTCTTCGATATGGTAATCGGCGCGCGGATTGATCTTCATGAAATCCCAGTCGAATTCCCGCTGGAATTGAAGCATGGCGTCGACTGTTCCTTCGGCCGTGCT
>JBGOTX010000285.1:0-3719 GCA_041476705.1 Candidatus Zixiibacteriota bacterium | reverse complement strand
CTGGTGCCCGGCCAGTACGCAAACGATTGGTCGGGTAGGAACATGCTGTTCAGTTTCAATATCCCCTCGGCGATGTAGTAATCGGGAGCTTTGCCGCCGAACAGCGACGGTTCGGCAACCTTGACCAGATCATTGAAATACAACAGCGGAAACAGACGGGAAGTGGTCTGCTCCACGCAACCATATGGGTATGAAAGCAGATATTGAATGTGTGAAGCAAACGACATCGCCGGCAGAGAAGACGTCTTCAGTACGAATTGACCGGTGCCGGGCAACCAGGCATTGGGAAAGGTGAACTGCACCGGTGTACCCTTCAGCACGATGCCCGATCCGTGTTGCGTCAAGAGAGGTAAAGCCGGTCGATTGGGCAATTCAATACTGAGCGTCGATCGATCGTCGTTGGCCGCCGCCGTGATTCGAAACGTGATTTTGCCAGGTGCGGAAAGGGCTTTCACTTTGAATACGGCCAGCCCTTCACGGTTAGCTTCGACCGGAACCGTGATCGTGGCGGTGGAAACAAACTCGGCGGGTCCGTCGGCGCTCGCGGTCACCGTAATATCGGCCCGAGCGCCGGTGTTGTTGAACACGGTGATGAGCCCTTCGAACACGTCGTTCGGACTCACAAAGCGGGGAAAACTCTCCTGAAGAACTATTTTGTCTCGAACGGTGATTTCTTTGGTCGCGGACCCAAACAGGTCATTCTGTGTGCCTACCGCCATCAGCACCAGCTTTCCGTTGAACTCCGGCACGTCAAATGACACCGAGCACTTGCCCATAGCGTCGGTTTTGACAAGACCCGACCATAGGGCCACCGGCCTTACACGCTTTGACGTGATTGGATTAAGGTGCCGTTGACGGCTCGCCGCGAACATCTTGTCGCCGGCGCCAAGGTGGCTCGAAGATTGTTTGGACAGCGGATACAGAAACGAATACATGTCGTATGGCTTCAGACACGGTTGCTTCTTCCCGTAGAAAAAAGCAAGAGGATCGGGCGTGACGAAATCGGTAAGCTGGAGAATGCCGGCATCGACCGCCGCCAGTGTTACGAACGATTCCCTGGGCCGATCCGACTGCAGATTGATCGTCAGCATACTCTTGGGCTTTATGACTTCCGGAGCGTCGATGCTGAGCATAAGCTTTTTTTGATCAACCGCGACCGCGAGTGGACAGACGCCAAATGCCCTCGCCGGCATGTTCGTTTCAAGCCGGTCGGCCGGCCTAAGAATTGAGGCGGTAATATAGACATTCGGGAAGAAGTCTTTTCGCACCGGGATCTCGATTTGCGCGGTGTTGTCGGGCAAATCGCGGGTGATGAACTCATAAACTTTCTCTTTTTCGATCGTCAATAGAATTTTACCGCCGAAAGGAGCGCGGACCTGAAGCATCGCCTTATCTCCGATCGCGTACAATTTCTTGTCCAACTGCAACTCAATTCGATCCGGGTTGGTCATCGCCCAAGGCGCAAAACCCCAGCCCGACGCGTAGAAGGTGACCGCCGAGGAGTGGCCTCCTTCCGGATCGATCGCCGCAATTTCGTAACTGCCGTAGTCGTGTGGGGTAAACGATACAGCGGCGGCACCGCCGGAAATAGGCACGGAGGCAGAATCCAGAAGCTGTTCCTTACGCTCCGACTGATACCGGTACATCCCAAGTTTGTCCTTTTTCAGAACCGTATTGTAAACAATTCGGTAGAAGCGCACGTCACATCGTGGCACGGCCGCGGCTTTAGTATCCGGAGCAACGGCGACTATCTGCGCCTGCACGGGCTCGTTGACCTTGGCCCACCCTTCCGTATTTAGACGCAGGCCGATATATCGGTCGTAAGGGTGAACCTTCACCTCGCTGTACGCGCTGACACCCCGTCCGCCCTGTTCCGACACGGTCGCCGACAGCAGTCCTTTGAGGGCCGAAGGTGCTTTTAATTTGGCCGGAATGCTGTAGGTATAGACATGTCCCCCTGTATCGTTCAGGAGCGTATCACGAAGATTAATCTCCATCCGGGCGAACGATCGATTTGGATCACTGAAGGTATACTGTGACCACCCCGAGGGCGCAAAATCAAGAGGTTCCAGTGTTAGATGTCCTGAGACTCTGTGAAAAGAGGCAGGGGAACCGAAAAGGTATTTTGCATTCACCTCCGCCGAAATCGACTGGCCGGCTTTATATTCTGTGGTCTCAGTTCGTATTGTCACTTTTATCCGATCCGGCATGAACTCTTCAACCAGGAACTCGGCTCGTCCGATCTGAAGATTCTCGCCGATCTCGGCCACGATGCTGTATTTCCCGGTGGCGGAGAAATCGGGAACCTCAAAGTCGTAGGCGCCGATGGCCGATCTATCAGTTGACATACGGGTGCTGGTGAACTTACGCCCCCGATTATCATAGACGGTCAGAAAGTACGGGAAAACGGGCGGCGTCGACGCCCCCGGGCCGCGGAGGATCGCAACGAAATGGGCAGTGTCGCCCGGTCGATAGACACCCCGATCGGAATAAATAAGCGCTTCATACCCTGACGATAGATACGGCCGGCCCGATACGTCAAAGTCGCTTATCGGCAGGAGGGTTTCGTCCAACCGAAGAAAAGCGAGATCGCCGTTATAGGAAACTGTGATCACAAACGGCTCGAATCCTGCAAGCTTGCTCTTGATGTCTTCAAAGACTGCAATCCCGCGAGTGTCGGTTTTCCCAGTTACCAACGTCTGATTGCTCTTACTGATCAGCGTAACCGTGGCGCCACGCACCGGCTGTGCGGCGGTCAGCGAATTGGCCCACACCATCAGGTAATCGTCCGAGAGACGGGCCGTGATGCCGATGTCTGTGATCATCGCGTACCGGCTGTCGGACATCCAGCGCTGTTCCTTGTCTCTGACGGCGACCTTGAATATCCCCTTGGCGGAATCACCGACAATCCCCTTCAGGTCGACCGTCGTGAGCAACGGTTCGTTGTTTGCCGCGTCCAGCCCTTTGTCCTTCACCCACAGGGAGCGCCCCAGATTTCCCTGGCGTCCATAATAGTTGCGGTCATCGCCGTAGCCGGAGGTGAGGAAATACACCAGATTGTTGGGAAACACCTGCTCGACTTCGACCGCAACCTTGTCAATATTGGTGGTCTTGAATTCCATGAGGCCGTTACCTGCCTTGGGGAGAAATACTCCACGCGAGGTGAAACTGATTGAGGGCGGCAGGTCCCCAAACTTCACTTTGGTGGAGAAATCGCGTTCGAGCGTCGAGCCGGTCAGAGATGGCAGTCCCTTGGCGACATGTATGGTAATTGTCGTGCCGGGACGAAACCGACCGCGAATGAGAAGAGAGGAATATTCCTCCTCAAGCGTAAAATCGGCTAAGGAGTCGACGGTTACGAACGGTTTTGCCGCTTCAGCTGACACCCTGGCCGACAAGTATATCCGTACGACTCCGCCGTCTGGGGTCATCTGGGGATTGACGCTGTTTACGACCAGCGGTGTCTGGGCCTCAATGGTTAGGGTGGTGGAGTACGCTGACGCCAGCGGATTCCCACAGTTGTTGCATTCCAACCCCGCTGGGAGAGTCAAGGTATATGACTGGGGATCAGGCGACTGCTTCACAAAATCGGTCAACAGGATGAACTCCGTACTACCAACATCCCGGTTAGTGGTAACGGTGCTGTCGATGGAAATGTCTGCGTCGGCCCGGCCAGCCAGGCGTAGTACAAAATGGAGATCCCCTTGAGCCACGCCTTT
>JBGOTX010000284.1:0-3725 GCA_041476705.1 Candidatus Zixiibacteriota bacterium | reverse complement strand
GAAGAACAAGATCATGATTCCCGAAGGTATGGTGACAGAATATCTCGACGCGGTGGTGGAGGATTTCAAGAAGCAGGGCGGCCAGTTCGATGAAGCGAATGTGCGGGAAAACTATCGACCGATGGGAATAGAGTCGATGCGGTGGGATCTGATTTGGCGCAAGCTGGCGGTCGAGCAAAAGATTGAAGTTTTGCCCGCAGATACCGACAATTGGATACGTAGCTACGCTGAACGGCATGGAGTTACAGTGGAAGAGTCGGGCACGGCGTTGGCCCGATCGGGCCGTGCCGAACAATTAAAGGAGTCGCTACAGGAAGAAAAAGTGATCGATTTTCTGGTTAACATGGCCAAGAAAGTACCGTTCGTAAAAGAAAAGCAACTGTCAGGAATAAAGGATTGTCGATGAATTTCAAGGAAAGAGAAATGGTCGAATACGCTACGCGCAATCAGTATTTGGTGCCGATGGTGGTCGAGCAGACCGGTCGCGGCGAGCGCGCTTATGATATCTATTCGCGCCTATTGAAGGATCGGATCATATTTGTCGGAACGCCTATCGACGATGGTGTGGCGAATCTGGTGATTGCGCAGATGCTCTTCCTAGACGCCGAGGACCCGGACAAGGATATATTCTTGTACATCAACTCCCCGGGCGGATCGGTGACCGCCGGTCTGGCGATCTATGACACAATGCAATTCATCAAGCCGGATGTGGCCACCACCTGCATGGGGCTGGCCGCCTCGATGGGTGCGTTTCTTCTGGCCGCCGGTACCGCCAACAAACGGGCGGCCCTGCCCAACAGTCGGATAATGATCCACCAGCCGATGGCCGGCGCTCAGGGACAGGTCTCGGATATCGTCATCATGACCGAAGAGTTTACCAAAACCAAAAAGCGGCTCAACGATCTGCTGGTCATTCACACCGGCCAACCGCTTGATAAAATTGAAAAGGACACCGATCGCAATTGCTTCATGTCGCCGCAGGAAGCCCGAGACTATCATATCATCGACAAGATTTATGTCCATCGCGGTCAAGAATTGAAGTAGGCGTTCCATGTCCAAAGAAAACGACGACCGATTCCCCCAGCGCTGTTCGTTCTGCGGTAAGCCGTTCGGCCAGGTCAAGCGGCTGTTCGCGGGCCACGAGTCGAACATTTGCAACGAGTGCGTCACCCTGTGCGCCGACCTTCTCCACACCAGTCCGGAGCATGAGCAGGCCGAAGAAATCCAGAATCTCCCGCGCCCGGCGGATGTCAAGGCGTTTCTCGACCAGTACGTAATCGGCCAGGAGGAGGCCAAGAAGACGGTGTCGGTCGCGGTCTACAACCATTACAAGCGGATCAATTATCAGACCAAGCTGAAAGCGTCCGGAAAACTCCAGCGCGATACGCAGGAAGTCGAACTGGAAAAATCCAACATTCTCCTGCTGGGCCCCACCGGCACCGGCAAGACGCTCATCGCGCGGTCGTTGGCCAAATTTCTCAAAGTGCCGTTCTCAATTGCCGACGCCACCGTGCTGACCGAGGCGGGGTATGTCGGCGAGGATGTAGAAAATATTCTTGTCCGCCTGTTTCAGGCGGCGGATTTCAATCCTCAGCGCACCGAGCGGGGCATCATCTACATCGATGAGATCGACAAAATTTCGCGCAAAGACGGGAATCCATCGATCACCCGCGATGTCTCCGGCGAGGGAGTCCAGCAGGGACTCCTGAAGATTCTCGAGGGGACAGTCGCCAACATTCCGCCCAAGGGCGGCCGCAAACATCCCGAACAGGCGTTCGTGCAGATCGACACAACCAATATCCTGTTCATTTGCGGCGGCGCATTCGACGGTCTTGAAAAGCTTATCGCCCGCCGGCTCGGCAACAAGGTGGTCGGATTCGAGGCCGACGCAACCAATCTGACGCATGAATCGGCGGACATTCTGGATCACGTGATGCCGGCCGATCTGATAGAATATGGATTGATTCCGGAATTGGTCGGGCGTCTGCCGGTGGTCGCGGGGCTTCGCCCGCTCGACGAGCACGCTCTCATGTCCATCCTGACCGATCCGAAAAATGCGCTCACCAAGCAGTACGCCAAATTGCTCGAGATGGAAGGGGTGCGGCTGGTGTTCGAGCCGGGAGCGTTGGCCGCGGCCGTGAAAGTGGCGATGCAGAAGAAAACCGGAGCCCGGGCCCTGCGGTCGATCTTCGAGAAAGCCATGCTCGAAGTGATGTACGAGATTCCCTCGACCCCCGGGGCGGCCGAGGTGGTTATTTCCGCCGACACCATTCTCAAGGGGGAACGCCCCCGTCTGGTGACGGAGTCGGAGAAAAAGAAGGCCGGCTGAGGCGGCCTTTCCGGGATGTCTTCTCATAAAAGACTCCCCATCGTGTATAGAATATCCTAATTTCCCCCCAATTCGCCATGACTTTGAATAACGACTCTGATCATTCATTATATCAGCGGCTTCACCGGTTTTTCATCGGCGGCGCTCGCGACCTTCGTGATTCCGGCTTGTTTCACAAGATGTCGTTGACGGCGTTTTTTGCCTGGATTGCACTGGGGTCTGACGGGATATCATCGTCGAGCTATGGCCCTCAGGAAACGTTTCTGGCGTTACAGGGGCACACTTCGCTGGCCATTTTTGTGGCACTGGCATCGGGACTGACGATCTTTGTCATTTCTGCCAGCTATTCACAGATTATCGAACTCTTTCCGAGTGGCGGCGGCGGTTATGTGGTAGCGAGCAAACTGTTGTCGCCCAATTTGGGAATGATCTCGGGGTGTGCGCTGATTGTCGATTACATGCTCACAATCACCGTCTCAATCGCCAGCGGCGCCGACGCCATCTTCAGCTTTCTTCCGCCGGAATGGCATGTATTCAAGCTCGAAGTGGCCGCTCTTGGCCTCATTCTTCTTATTGTCCTGAACCTGAGGGGGATTCGTGAATCTGCGATCGTCCTTGCCCCCCTGTTTCTGGTTTTTGTGGTTACGCACGCTTTCGCCATCGGCTGGGCGATATTCAGCCACGCGAATCGCCTGCCGGAAGTCGTCTCGACCGTTTCATCCGAGGTGAGTAGTCTGAGCAGTCAGATCGGAATTTGGGGAGTATTGTTCATCATCGTTCGTGCCTATTCCATGGGAGCCGGCACGTACACCGGTATCGAAGCGGTGTCAAACGGTTTGCAGGCCCTTCGCGAGCCGCGCGCTCAGACCGGCAAGCGCGCCATGAAATACATCGCTCTTTCGCTTGGTATCACCGTGGTCGGCCTGGTCATTGCATACCTGCTGTACGGTGTGAATTTGCAGGAGGGCAAGACGCTCAACGCCTCGTTGTTTGAATCCATGACTTCGTCCTGGCCGGGGTGGATGAGCCAGACGTTCGTGGTTGTCATTTTGCTGTCCGAAGCGGCGTTGTTGTTTGTCGCCGCGGAGACGGGACTGCTCGACGGCCCCCGTGTGCTGGCCAACATGGCGCTCGACAAATGGTTCCCCACTCGGTTTGCCATCCTGAGCGATCGGTTCGTCGCGCAAAATGGCATAGTCTTTATGGGTCTGTCGGCGCTGATTCTCCTGATGGTTTCGCGCGGTTCGGTGACTTTCCTGGTCGTCCTCTATGCTATCAACGTGTTCATCACTTTCGTTCTTTCTCAGCTTGGCATGGTCCGGCACTGGTGGCAGGTTCGCAAAGTCACCCGCGACTGGAAGAGAAGATTGACCATCAACGGCATTGGACTCACCCT
>JBGOTX010000283.1:0-3750 GCA_041476705.1 Candidatus Zixiibacteriota bacterium | reverse complement strand
CACCTGCTATTGCCTCCATGTACGCGTATTCGCGAATGCCACGCCCGGACAGTATGCCTTTGGCGGCGGACTTGACCCAACTCTGTCCATTTACGCATCCGACTGTGTCAGTCAATTATTTTACAATGACAATCATAACGGCGTTTTTCCCGAAGCCGTCGGCACCGACGCCCAATATGACTGTCAGGATCAGGGGAATTGTCATAAGAAGGGCACCACCCTGTACATCAAGGTAGCCGGCTCACCTCAGTCTACAGGCATTGGTCCGTACCTGCTCGTCATCAATTGCGAGAGATGCACTTGTCCGCAGGCGCAATACGACACTTGCACCTACTACAAGAAAGGGTACACCGACTTCTGTCCGAATGGGATGCCGGACTTTGATCAGAAGCAGAATGGCTGGTGGACGGGGATGCCACCCGGCGTGCAGTGGACTCACTGCGGGCCGGTCGCTCTGGCCAACTGCATGTGGTGGTTTGACTCGAAGTTTGAACCAAATCCCGTCGACCCACGCCCGTTCTATCCGGGCATGATTACACCACCCAAGAATGACCATTACAAGCTGGTCAAATCGTACGACGGTCAGGGAATCTGGGACGATCACGATACCAATAACGTGAGGCCGCTGGTGGACTCGTTGGCGGTGTACGCGAAGACAAATCAGGGGAACCCCGGTACATTTGTAACGGATCTAGCCAATGCCGCCACGAATTGGATCGCCAAAGCGGGGATGTCGAGTGATTACACGGTCAAACTGATGCCGGTCACACCGGCGTTCGGATTGGATTCGATTCGAGCGCAGGTCCTGGCCAGCCAGGATGTCATCCTGCTGTTGGGCTTTTATCAGGAGACAGCTCCCCATTATTGCGAGCGGATCGGCGGCCACTATGTCACCGTGGCCGGTACATGTCAGGATCCGTCAACTCCCGCGCTGTGCATTTCTGATCCGTACTTTGATGACAATGAAGGCGGAGCGGTGCACTCGTCAAAAGATCATAACGATGCATCGCTGGTTTCCAGCCCGCATGGAACGAATCATCACGATCGGTACGATGTAACGGTCAGTCCGTGCAGTCCGCCGATGCCGCCGGCTATGTACTTCCCGCTTGAACTGGTCAACTATCCGATCAGTCCGGGGAATGTCCTGAACTTCTTCGGTCAGAACGGATATCAGCCATGGCAGCCGGTTACGCCGACCGGCGCGCCACTCCATGCCCTGATCGAGTGGGCGATCATCATTTGTCCGGCCGACACTTGTCTCGGTCAGCTACCGGGTGATGTTGACGTCAATGGGCAGATTCAGCCGGCCGACATTGTCGCGCTGACGAACATTCTCGATTTTGGCGCGCCGCTCCCGGTCCCGGCGTCCAACGCCGATCCGAATGGTGACTGTGTCGTCAACTATCAAGATGTGAAATACCTCACCGACTACTTCGCCGGTGGGCCGGCTCCGGTCAAGTGCACTTGTCTCAAGCCGAAGAAGACATGCTGTGTTGGTCTGACAGGCAACGTCGACATGGATCCGGCCAACGGCGTGGATATTTCCGATCTTGTGACCTTGGTTGATTATCTGTACGTCAGTTTTACACCGCTGGTATGTCCGGAAGAAGCTAACTGTGACGGGGATTTACTGGGAGGAATCGACATATCCGATATTGTATGGCTGGTGGACTACTTGTACGTCTCGTTTACGCCGGTTGCACACTGCCGCTGACCAGTCTGCGCGTTTGGCGTGAACGCCTACTTTCTACAGGGCCGCGAGTCTCTTCGCTCGCGGCCTTCGTTTTGCGAGACAGTCCGAAAAACTGCACTCTCACGTATGCGTTTACGCCGGCGAAACGGGACCTCGGGGCAAACTGAGAAAAAAGTCCGTCTTAGTTCTTGTATTTGCCGGGTTGTCCGATATATTTGCGCCATAACCGGCGGCCGTATGAGCCGCCAATGCAACCTTGTGGAGGTCCGAACGTTATGGCGATGAAAATAACCGAAGAATGCACGGCCTGCGGTCTCTGTTTGCCGGAGTGCCCGACCAACTCAATTGCCGAGGGGGACATTTACGTGATCGATGCCAGTACCTGCAATGAGTGCGAAGATCAGCCCGACGGCCAGCACTGCGTGGCTGTTTGTCCGGTGGACTGCATCATTAAGGCGTAATTCAGCTTCCGAAATATCAAAGGCCGCCTCGTGGCGGCCTTTTTTGTGGTCGAAAACCGACCTATAAATTTAGAGGGCGCTACTCTGGTTGGGTAGAGGGGGCTAGGAAACTACCCAGGGACAGCAGAGAGTCACCCTCGTCATCTGGCGGCTATATATCCGCAACAGCGCCTATTGTCAAGTCACTTTTGTGACTAAATCTTTCCCCCGGCCACGGGGTCCGTCAATATCGGACTATCTTCATCGGAATCGTGATCAACAACGGCTGTTTTTCACCTTCCACTCTTATCGTTAACCGAAAGTTGGTCACGTAGGTTCCCGCTTTCAGATTAACCAGCGGGGTGACGTCCAGTTCCAGCTTTTCCCCGACCGCCGCCCGGGGTTTGGTGAGCTTGATGTCAGCTACCGAAGTATGCGCTTCGACATTCGAAATCTGGACCAGGCGGAGCTTGGGATTGGGAATGTACAGCTTCTTGGTGGCATGAGCGGGGAGAAAGAATAAGTTGACCGGTTCGGGCTTCAAACCGCCGAAGTACTGTCCCACTGTAGCCAGGTAGGTTAACTGCATATATCGGCGCACTGTGTCAGTCGAATTATAATAGTATACATCGACCGCCTTGGTCGTGCGGCCGTAAAAGTCCTTGGTACTGAACTTAAGGGTGACCAAGGCAGTGTCTCCCGGCTTGAGGGAGGAAACGGATACTCTGGCCAGCGAGCAGTCGCAGGGGGCCTGAACTGAGTCGAGCCGAATCGCTTCGGATCCGCCGTTAATCAGCCGGTAAACGTGGAAAATGTCGAAGTCGATACCGACTTCGCCGAAATCCCAACTCGGCTCAGGGCAGTAGAGTCCCTTGGGATTCTGAGCAACGACCGAAGAGCTGGCGAGAAGACCGAGCAGGCAGATGATTGTAGCGAGCGCCCTCACGTCAAGCCACCTCCTCTGGCGTCGGCAGATACCCCTGCTTGCGCATCCAGTCATCGTTGTAGCACTTGCTCAGGTACCGGATACCGGCGTCGGCAAAGATGCCGACAATGACCGCGCCCTTTTCGGCGGATTGAGCAACCTTTTCCATCGCGCAAGCGACGCTTCCCGCCGAACCGCCGCCGGAGATACCTTCGGTTTTTGCGATCAGGCGGGCTCGCGTAAAACTGTCTTTGTCTGAAACCGTGATCACTTCATCGGCCAACTCGGGATGCAGTGCTTTGGTGATGACATCGGAACCGATGCCCTCGACTTTATATGTGTGTCCTTCAACTTCCCGCCGATCCCGAATATAGGCGGCGAAAATCGAACCCTCGGGGTCCACGGCAATACCTTTCACTCGTGGATTGCGCTCCTTCAAAAAGCGGGCCGTGCCGGAAAAGGTACCGCCGGTCCCGATACCGGCGACAAAGTGGGTAATGCCACCGCCCGTATCTTCCCAAATCTCGGGGCCGGTCGACAGGTAGTGGGCCTCGACATTGTCCTGGCTGTCGTATTGATCCACGTCAAAATACCCGTGCTTCTTCGCCAGGTTTCGGGCGACCATATAACAGCCGGCCGGATCATGGTGGCCGGCCTCGGCCGGAGTCACGATGACTTCGGCGCCGAAAGAT
>JBGOTX010000282.1:0-3768 GCA_041476705.1 Candidatus Zixiibacteriota bacterium | reverse complement strand
GCCGCGGGTGTACACGAAAGAAGAGCTTCTGACTTATTTGGCGCATTGTCGAGTCAAAACCAGAAAGGCGATTGGGTCGCTCACTGATGAGAAAGCCGGCCGGGAAGCGGTGTCGCTGAGGCCCGGACTCACCTTTGTCGAACTCTACCTGTATTCTATGCGCCATGTCCAGCATCACACGGGGCAGTTGAACCTCATTCTGCGGCAAAAAACGGGCTCGGCGGCGCCCCGCTGGGTGTCAATAACAAAGGCCGATCTCTAAGTCATCAGGCACGGGCCGCATCCGAGAAAGCCGGCCCCAGGGAACCGGTACGCCTTGATTGCTGTTGCAGAATAGCTCCACATTATCCATATTGAAATGAAGATTGGAGAAAAGCAATGCAAGTCACGAATATAGATCAGAAACCGGACGCCTGGAGCGAGATTGCCTCGCACTATGAAGCCACGTTTGAATCGCTCACCCTTCAGTATGCCCACCGGGTTGCCGAGTTGCTACGGATTCGGCCGGGGGTCGATCTAATCGATATCGCTGCCGGAACCGGCGCGTTCAGCCTGCTAATGGCGCGACAGGGAGTCAACGTGCTGGCGACCGACTTTGCGCCCGGCATGATAGCCCGTCTGGAAGACCGCATATCGGCCGAGAATCTTGCCAACATTCGGGCGGCGGTCATGGATGGACAGGCGCTGAAGGTACCTGATGGGTCGTTCGATATAAGTGTCTCCATTCTTGGCCTGATCTTTTTTCCGGATATCAAGCAGGGATTTCTGGAAATGAAGCGAGTGCTAAGGCCCGGCGGTCACGGCGCCGTTGTCTGCTGGGGAGACCCCAGGAACTTCATGCTGAAGAATCTCGTGATGGACGCAGTCAAAACCGTAGTGCCGCAGTTCCAGCCGCCCACCCAGCCCCCTGTCTGGGCGAGACTGGTCGGCGCGGAATCACTCGAGCGCCATTTGGGCGAAGCCGGTTTCCGACAGGTGAACATTACTACGGTGACAGGATACCTTCCCATCCGACATCCGCAGGAATTCTGGGACAATTTTGTTAAGAGGATGCCGCCTCTGGCCTACCTGTTCGGGCAATTTGATGCCGCGTGCGTTGACAAGATCGGCCAGGTGTTTATCGAGGGATTTGCGAAGGTGTCGCCGCTTGACGGTATTCCGACGGTAACGGCCGAGGCATGCATCGGGGTGGGCGTAGCGTAGAAAGCATCGGCGCATTGGCAACGGGCTGACATCTGGTCGCTCCGCGTCCACTCTATGGGAACGATCCGTTTCAGACGCTGTTAAAGCACTCAATATACGAAACATGTGCGAGAACCGCCTGATTGACAGGCATGGAGAGAAGTTATGACGGAGAAGAAGATTATTGCGGTAGTTGGCGCCACTGGAGCACAGGGGGGCGGACTGGTTCGGGCGATTTTGAGTGACCCGGAGCATAGGTTTGCAGTACGGGCATTGACCCGGAATGCAAATTCCGACAAGGCCAAAGAGTTGGCGAAACTTGGAGCGGAAGTTGTTTCGGCTGATGTCGACGACCCGGCCAGCTTGGAGAGAGCATTCAAAGGTGCGTATGGAGCGTACTGCGTTACCAATTTCTGGGAGCATTTTTCGCCGGAGAAGGAACTGGCCCAGGCGCGCAACATGGCCGACGCGGCGAAGCAAAATGGTCTCAAGCACGTGGTTTGGTCGACCCTCGAAGACAGCCGCAAATTTGTGCCTCTGAACGACAATCGGATGCCCACGCTTCTGGGGAAATACAAAGTGCCACATTTCGACGCCAAAGGCGAGGCCGACGCATATTTCACGCAAGTTGGCGTGCCGACAACGTTCCTGCTGACTTCTTTCTATTGGGACAATTTCATTCACTTTGGGATGGGGCCAAAGAAGGACCAAAACGGCAAGTATGCAATTACTTTACCGATGGGCGAGAAACAACTTCCGAGTATTGCGGCTGAAGACATCGGGAAGTGCGCATACGGCATTTTTAAGCAAGGACAGGAGTATATCGGCAAGACGGTCGGTATCGCCGGCGAACACCTGACAGGCGTACAGATGGCGGTCGCGCTTGGCAAGGCGCTGGGCCAGGAAGTTCGGTACAATGCCGTCGAACCGGAAGTCTATCGGAGCTTTGGGTTCCCGGGAGCTGATGATCTGGGGAACATGTTCCAGTTCAACCGGGATTTTGATCAGGCGTTCTGCGGATCTCGGGATCTCGATTTTTCCAGACGCCTCAACCCATCGTTGCAGTCGTTTGACAGTTGGCTGGCTCGAAACAAGAATCGTATTCCGCTTGAATAAGTACACTTGATGGATGGCATCTCGGAAATGAGCGGCTGACACGTGCTCGATGGGGCGCCGGCCATCCCCGCGAAATCGAACCCCAAACGCCGGTTGCGCCAATCCGCAAAAAACCGCTTGGAGAATTCAGGGTTTGCCCCTATACTTGCAGGGTCTGAAACGACCCGGGCGGCGACATGCCGGACCGGGTTTTCTTTCGCATAATCATCCCTTTAATGGTTTGATGGGCGGACTTTGACAGGTAATATATAGCGTGGCGGGAACGTACCCGCGCGCTGAGAGGATTGTTCGTCGTATGATTTCGGTTGATCGCATTCGTAATCTGGCCATTGTTGCCCATATCGATCACGGGAAAACCACCCTGATCGATTCCATCTTTCGCGCCACCCGGACCTTCCGGGATAATCAGCAGATGGCGGAACGGCTCATGGACAATAATGACCTGGAGCGGGAGCGCGGAATCACCATCCGGGCGAAACATTGCACCGTCAGCTGGAACGACTTTCTTATCAATATCATCGATACTCCCGGACACGCCGATTTCTCCGGTGAGGTGGAACGGGTGCTCTCGATGGTTGACTCGGTTCTTCTGCTGGTTGACGCCAACGAAGGCCCGATGCCTCAAACTCGATATGTACTGATGCGGGCTTTGCGCCTCGGTTTGCGCCCGATTGTCATCATTAATAAAGTGGATCGTCCAAACGCCCGCCCCGACTACGCTTTGAACAAAACCTTCGATCTCTTTATCGATCTGGGCGCCAGCGACGAGCAAGCGCATTTCCCGGTACTGTACGGATCCGGCCTCGACGGCTGGATTGTCAGAGACCTCGAGAAAGATGCGCACGAAGGAATGGACGCTCTGTTCGAGACGGTCACCCAGCAGGTCCGTCCCCCCAATGTCGATCAGGATGGTCCGTTTCTTATGCAGGTCAGCACGCTGGCCTGGAGTGACTATATCGGGCAAATCGGTTGCGGCCGGGTCTTGCGCGGCACGCTGAACGAAGGTGAACCATTCACGCGCTTTGTGATGCGCTGGAAAGACGCCGCCAATCAAAACGCCGGCTGGGAATTTGTCGGCTCGTCGCAGGCCAAGGGAGTGCATCTCTGGGTAACGCGCGGACTCCAGCGAGTGAAAACTGACAAAATCAGCGCCGGCGATATTGTCTGGCTGGCCGGACCCGACGAAATCGGGATTGGGGATACTTTCTCGGCAGTCGATGATCCGAAGATGGCGCTGGCTCCGCTCGAGATCGAAGAACCGACGGTGTCCATGTTCTTTCTGGTCAACACCGGGCCGTTTTCGGGTGACGACGGCACGGCGATCACGCTTCGCCAATTGAAAGACCGTCTGCAGAGAGAACTGCGGGTCAACGTGGCTCTGCGGATGGAAGACCTGGGTCGATCCGACGGCGTTAAAGTGTCCGGTCGCGGCGAACTGCATCTGGCGATTCTGATCGAAGAAATGCGGCG
>JBGOTX010000281.1:0-3779 GCA_041476705.1 Candidatus Zixiibacteriota bacterium | reverse complement strand
TCGGGTTGATCTGGTGACTCTGACAAACGGCCTCGGTTTTCAAGCGGAACGTCGGTCGATAGAGGGTCGCCAATTGGCGGCCTGGCGATTTACGGTCGCCGCCGGCGATTCCAACAGCATCGATTCCGTCATTGCCCGTCTCTGGCCCGACCGACGACCTGATATTTTGATGATCGGCCCGATCGACACCGCCGGAGTAACCGCACAGTTCGCCCGCTCGGCCACCAGTCTTGAATACATGACAAGCTCGTTATTCAACATTGTCCGGGTGGTTCGGCAAGCGGACGCGAAAGACCAACATGCGGTCACGCTGAACGCCCAGGAATCGTACGCGAATTACCGCGGCCGGATAGATGTTGAAACACCCAGACTGATGGGCGACCCGTATCAGTCCCATCCGCCCGAACAGGTGTTGAGCCGCTATACGGTGGAATCCCGGAAAACAGGCCTTCGCCCCGACCTGATCTCCGGACTTCAACCGCTTCGTCTGGTCAGAGTTCTCGACTCGCTTCTCAAAGACGGGGCGGTGCGGCAAGCGCTTGAGCGGAAAGCCGGGAATTACGTTTCGCTGTTGCAGGTTGCGCAAGTACAGTCCGATCGACCGCGACTGCAGAGTGTGGTTACCGCCTGGCAGGAACTCACGGCCTTTCGCGAAGCCGCCCGAGTCGAGCCATCGCTTGCGGCTGTAACTGACTACGGGAAGTATCTCGAGGCATTGATCGGTCGTGTCCAGCAATTGGCGGTGGCAGAAACGGGCGTTACCTGGGACGGCGAAATCGTGGTGCGCGACTCTCCCTACGGGCCGAAGGTCAAGTTCATCTCAACAATTATCGCCGCCGGGCCGGGCGAGGTCAAAATCGCAGCGGTGACATTCCTTCCGTACTGGGATTCAACTGCGATTGTGCTTGATTCCGTCCGACAGACGATTCTCCCGCACCAGTCGTTTGTTCGTGAGTATCTGATCGATATCAATCGACAATGGCTTGAATCACCCAAGGCCGAATCCCTGAAGTTTGCCGTGGAAATGGAAGCTGGCGGCATACCGTTGGTCATGACCAGTTCGGTCCCTGTTCGACGCACATTAAAGCTGGCGGTTCGGTTTGAACCGGGGTTTTACTTTGTTCAGCCATTCGCGGCACTCATAGTCGATAAAGTCGTGAGCTCGTCGGCTTTGAGGGCGGTCATTTCCAAACCGCTCGATTTTGCCGGTTCGGTAAAAATCAATCTTGAGACTCCCACGGGGATCTTTGCCGGAGCGTACCGTCAGGATGTCCCCCTCGAAAAGGGTCAGGCGACCGAGACAATTCGCATTCCGTTCACGGTTTCGAAGCTATTCGAGTTGGGGGTACATGACATGGTTGTGTCGCTCTCGGTGGACAACCGAGTTGTTGCCGGCGATACCGGTATTATTCGTATCGCGGGGTGTCATGTCGAAGACACGGTAGCCATCGGTCTGCTCCCTGATACTACCGGCCACCTGGAAGATATTCTTCGCATGACCGATGCGCGCTGGCAGACGATGTCGGACCGTACGCTCGAAGTGGGGGATCTGAGTGCGTACGACGTGCTGTTGGTCGGGTCCGGGGCGCTTCGAAATTACCCGTCGTTTCTCAAAATTCGCGGACGGTTGGAAGATTTCGTTCGAGGCGGCGGATCGCTGGTCATCTTGGGCCAGCCGCAGTCGTGGCCGAGCGCCGCTCTTCCGGTATCGCTGGCGCCGGTTGCGGTGAGCGTGTCGCCGTCGACCCTGCAGATCGCGAATGCCGCCCATGATCTCCTGAAACGCCCCAATCCGATCCTGACTTCCGGCCTGGCCGCATACTTTGAGCGACCGACCCGGTTGGCCGGAGCGGTAGTATCGCCCGCCCAACCGATTCTGACCGGACCGGGATCTGAAATGCTCCTTTCTGTCACGAATATCGGAAACGGCAAAGTAGTTTACTGCGGGTTGCCGCTCGTTGACATGATCGGAAAGCTCAATATCGAGGCCATTCATCTGCTGGCAAATATCCTGAACTATTAGACGTCAGGATTGTTTGCGTAAGTATTCACGGCGCACCTGGCGCGTGATACAACATTATGACTCGTTTGCCGTCTTCACAACCAGCCGCCCCGGGGCGATTCGATCGAATTTTCCGCTATCTGCGAGGGTATCGCGGGTATCTGGTCATTGGGGGTATTTCGGTCCTGTTGGCCAACGGGTTTCTCCTGATCAACCCGTATATCGTCAAGGTAATTTTCGACCGATTGCAAGCCAAAGCTCCCTCGCGGGATATCCTCATGCTTGTGCTTTTGATGGTCGGCCTTGCGGCCGTGGCGGGATTTTTCCGTTTCATGATGCGCAGGACGATCATCTGGATGTCTCGTCGGCTGGAATACGATATTCGCGGCGAACTGGCCCGGCACTTGTTCACGCTGTCGCCGTCGTTTTACGATACCACCCGGACCGGCGATCTGATGGCCCGGGCGATCAACGATCTGGAAGCGGTGCGGCAGATGGTCGGGCCGGGAATCATGCAGATTTCAAACACGCTGGCCACGGTCGTCATGGCGCTGACGATGATGGTGTACCTATCTCCCAAGCTCACCCTGTACGCGGTGGTGCCTTCGATAGTGTTCCCGGTATTGGTGTATGTGCTGGGCAGTCTGGTGCACAAGAAGTTCATCAAAATTCAAGAACACTTCTCGCTCCTGACGGCGACCGCGCAGGAAAACCTGGCCGGGGTTCGGGTGATCAAGGCGTACCGTCAGGAACAAGCCGAGACGGACAACTTTGCCGGCATGTCGCGCACCTATGTGGGGTTAAATCTCGACATGGCGCGTCTGTACGGGACGTTCTTCCCGCTCATCTCTTTTCTGGCTGCCGGTCTAAACCTCGTGGTGCTGTATTTCGGCGGGCTGGATGTCCTCCACGGCCGGCTTCCGCTGGGCACGATGGTCGCTTTCTTTGCGTACTTGACGCAACTCTACTGGCCGATGATGGCGATCGGCTGGGTCATGTCGCTCTATCAGCGCGGCACGGCCTCGCTTGATCGGATTAACGCCATTCTGAATACCCCGCCCGTGATTCGCGATGAAAATAAGGAATCCTTTTCCGGGCAGATGCGCGGTCGCGTGGAGTTCCGCAATCTTCGCTTCACCTACGTCGGCAAGCCGATACTTGACGGGATCACGCTGAGGGTCGAACCGGGCCAGACAGTTGGTGTTGTGGGGATGACCGGTTCGGGGAAGACCACACTGGTAACCCTGCTGGCGCGGATGTATCCGGTCGAACGGGGGATGATTTTCATCGACGGTGTCGATGTCAACGACTGGTCGCTGATCGATCTGCGCCGACAAATCGGCTTCGTCACGCAGGAAGCGTTTCTCTTCTCCGACTCCGTGACCGAGAACATTCGCTTTGGTCGCGGCGATGCCCCGCTCGACGACGTTCTTGAAGCCGCCGAGATGTCGGCTCTGGCGAAAGACGTGGCGGAATTCCCGCATGGATACGATACGATGGTCGGCGAACGCGGTATAACTTTGTCCGGCGGTCAGAAACAGCGCACGGCCATCGCCCGTGCCATGGTGGTCGATCCGGCGATTCTCGTTCTGGACGATGCGACCTCGGCCGTTGACACCGAGACCGAGCACGAGATCAACGAGGCGATCAAGCGCCGCAGTGACGGTTGCACCACGTTTATCATTTCGCACCGGATGTCGTCGGTGAAAGAGGCCGACCTGATCATGTATTTGGAAGACGGGAAGATCGTCGAGCAGGGAACGCACGAAGAGCTCAT
>JBGOTX010000280.1:0-3794 GCA_041476705.1 Candidatus Zixiibacteriota bacterium | reverse complement strand
GTTTCTGAATAACGTCGGACGCACAACGCGCCCGGCGCGAATTCTCACGCCACCGATTCGGCCGAACGGTCCGAGGTCCGGTGCAAATCCTGTAGACAGATTATCTGGGGCTTGCCGTCGCGCAGAGAGCGGATGGCATTTGCCGCCGCCGATGCGCCCGACAGCGTCGTGATGCACGGAACTTGGTGCTGGACAGCCGCCGTGCGGATCGCCCAGCCGTCCTTGTGCGACATCTCCCCCAGCGGCGTATTGATCACCATGGCAATCTGGCCGGACCGGATGGCATCAACGCAATTCGGTCGTCCTTCGCTGACTTTTGGAATCTCGCGCACTTTCACTCCGCAGGCGTTCAGCACGGTGGCCGTGCCGCGCGTGGCCACGATTTCGAAGCCGAGTTTCTCGAATTTGCGCGCAATCGCCACCACATTCCCCTTGTCGCGGCTGTTCACGCTGATAAAGACACTTCCCGACTGAGGTAATCTCACCCCCGCCGCGAGCTGGGCTTTGTAAAAGGCGACGCCGAAATCATCGGCAATTCCCATCACCTCGCCCGTGGATTTCATTTCGGGCGACAGTTTGGGATCGACTCCGGGAAATTTGACAAACGGAAACACCGGCGCTTTTACACAATACCGTGAGACAGTCAGGTCGCTTAAGAAACCGAGTTCTTTCAGCGATTGGCCGAGCATCAGCCGGGTGGCAACTTTGGCGATCGGCACCCCGGTCGCCTTGGCGACATATGGAACGGTGCGCGAAGCCCGAGGGTTGACTTCAAGCACCAGAACACGATCATCAGCGATCGCGTACTGTACATTCATTAATCCGACCACATGCAGTTCATGGGCCAGCGTGCGGGTGATCTCGCGAATCTCCGCCAGATGTTTCTCGCCGATCATGAACGTGGGGATCACCGAGCAGGAATCGCCGCTATGTACCCCGGCTTCTTCGATATGTTGCATAATCCCGGCTATGATGCACTGCTTGCCGTCGGAGAGCGCGTCGACATCGATCTCAAAGGCGTCTTCAAGAAACTTGTCAATCAGCACCGGTTGACCGGGCGCGGCCTCGAACGCTGTCGTTATATAGGAATGTAATTTTTCGAGCGTGTACACTATCGCCATGCCGCGACCACCCAGCACATACGACGGCCGCACCAGCAGTGGAAATCCGAGACTCGCGGCGGCGGCGGTGGCTTCGGGGATCGAACGGGCGAAAGCCGCCGCAGGGTGCGCAATCCCCAGACGATCCAGAAACTCCGAGAATTGCTCCCGGTCTTCGGCCAGATCGATCGATTCGGGCGGAGTTCCGAGTATCCGCACCCCGGCTTCGGCCAGCGGCTTGGTAAGTTTCAGCGGCGTCTGGCCGCCGAACTGAACCACCACGCCATCGGGACGCTCCCGTTCGTATATTTCCAGCACATCTTCGAGCGTCAGCGGCTCAAAGTAAAGCCGGTCGCTAATATCGTAATCGGTCGACACCGTTTCCGGATTACAGTTGACCATGATACTCTGCACCCGGTCCTCGCGAAGGGCCCTCGAGGCATGGCAACAGCAGTAGTCGAATTCGATCCCCTGCCCGATCCGGTTCGGCCCACTTCCCAGGATCATCACCTTGCGCCCTGGCTGTGGATCGCTCTCGTCTTCTTCCTCGTAGGTCGAATACAGATATGGCGTGTATGATTCAAATTCACCCGCGCAGGTATCAACCCGCTTGAAGACCGGTCGGATCGCGGACACCAAACGCCGCTCGCGCACTTCGAGATCGGTCGAATTGGTCAGGTAGGCAATGCGACGGTCCGAAAACCCGTACTCTTTGGCGGTGCGGAGAGTGTCATCATCGATTTTGTACAGCGCTCTCCCCCGGATTTCGCGTTGAAGTTCGGCAAACTGAAGTATATGGTCAAGAAACCAGGGATCGATCTGCGTCAGGCGGTTGATTTCCTCCACCGTCCAGCCGAGATCGAGCGCGTGTACGATAAAGTGCAGACGATTTTCATTCGGCACCGCCAGGAATTTCGTCATCTCCTCGCGGGACATCGGCCCCGGCCGAAACGGCTTGACCGCTTCGAGCGACCGAAGCGCCTTGAACAAAGATTCCTTGAATGTCCGCCCGATCGCCATCACCTCGCCGACCGATTTCATCTGAATGCCCAGCGTGGCATCGGCGCCGGGGAATTTCTCGAACGCAAACTTGGGAATCTTGGTGACCACGTAGTCGAGCGCCGGCTCAAAGGCGGCCGGAGTCTTGCGCGTGATGTCGTTGGAGATTTCGTCGAGCGTGTACCCGATCGCCAGCTTGGCCGCGATCTTGGCGATCGGAAATCCGGTCGCTTTGGAGGCCAGCGCCGATGACCGGGAAACGCGCGGATTCATCTCGATTATCACCATCCGGCCGTTGACCGGATTGACCGCAAACTGGACATTGGACCCGCCGGTGTCGACACTCACCCGGCGCATGATCGCCGCCGCCGCGTCGCGCATCCGCTGGTATTCTTTATCCGTAAGAGTCTGGGCCGGAGCCACCGTGAGCGAGTCGCCGGTGTGAACTCCCATCGAATCGAAATTTTCTATCGAGCAAATCACTACCACGTTGTCCTTGAGGTCGCGCATGACTTCAAGTTCGTATTCCTTCCACCCGAGCAGGGATTCTTCAACCAACACCTGATGCACCGGTGACAGGCCAAGCCCGCGCCTCACAATCTGTTCAAGTTCATCGCCATTGTACGCGATCCCGCCGCCGCTCCCACCGAGCGTAAACGAGGGGCGTACCACAATCGGAAAACTATGTTCCTCTGCGAAGAACACCGCTTCCTCGATTGATGACACTAGCAAACTGCGCGGAACTTCCAGGCCGATCTCGGTCATCGCCTGCTTGAACTGCTCGCGATCCTCGGCAATCGCAATCGCGGTCTCGCTCGCGCCAATCAATTCAACATTGAATTTCCGGAGTATACCCGCCTGCGCCAAGGCAAGGGCCAGGTTGAGCGCGGTCTGCCCACCGACCGTCGGCAGTAAAGCATCCGGGCGTTCGGCTTCGATGATGGCTTCGAGAAATTCCACAGTCAGCGGCTCGATATAGGTGCGGTCGGCCAATTCCGGGTCGGTCATGATCGTGGCCGGATTGGAATTGACCAAAATGACTTCGTACCCCTCGGCCTTGAGCGCTTTGGTCGCCTGCGTGCCGCTGTAATCGAATTCGCACGCCTGCCCGATAACAATCGGGCCGGAGCCGATAATCAGTATGCGATGTATGTCCGTCCGACGAGGCATCGATTACCTCTGTTCCTTCCATTGCCGCATTTCGTCGGCAAATCGCTCGAACATGTACAGGGTGTCGTGCGGACCGGGGGACGCCTCGGGGTGATACTGCACGCTGAAAGCCGGCAGATCCCGCAGTCGCAGTCCCTCGCAGGTCTGGTCGTTCAAGTTGATATGCGAAACCTCAACTTTTGAATCCGCCAGACTGTCCGGGTCGACCGCAAACCCGTGATTGTGCGAGGTGATCTCCACCCGCCGCGTGCCGAGGTCCATCACCGGATGATTCCCCCCGCGATGGCCAAACTTGAGCTTGTACGTTTTCCCGCCGGCGGCGATACCGAGCAATTGATGCCCCAAACAAATACCGAATATCGGCACTCGTCCGATGAGCTGTCTGATATTGTTGACCGCGTACTGAACCGGATCAGGATCGCCGGGGCCGTTGGACAGCACAACACCGTCGACTTTCATCGCCAGAACATCCTCCGCGCTCATCCCCGCCGGTATGACCGTAACATCGCACCCGACTTCAACCAG
>JBGOTX010000279.1:0-3796 GCA_041476705.1 Candidatus Zixiibacteriota bacterium | reverse complement strand
TCGCTCTGATCAGGACGTCACGTCTCCGGCGGTCCTCGCGGAGTCCCGAGTAAATCAATGGCTACTACTTAAAGCGGTTAAGGAGTCCTTCGAGGGATTGGGGTTCGACGGCGACACCGCGTATTGGGATTCCCGGCTTGTACTTGTATTGCTGGCGCATTCCGAACTGCTCGCACCCCGGGAAAGCGGTACTTTCGGTGAGTCGCTCAAGCAAGCTCTCTTGAGTGCCGCAACTCGCGAGTATTTACAAGTCAACACGTACGACAATGTGCTCTGGCTGAATAAGGATCGACTGGAGCGGATGACGGCGGCTCTGTTCGTTGTAGCTCGACTATCATCCAAGACCGAGCACCCATCCTCAAGGAGTTTAGTGGCAGATGCCCGAGGCAATGCCCAGCGGCTACTCGTTGCGGCCGAACGGGCGGGTTACCGGGTCGAGGAGATGATACGGTTGTTGAGTTGACTCGAATTGGAGCGCGAACATGATCGCCAGGGAAGCACGAATGCGCAATCTTTGTGTCTTATAGACTGAGGTCCGGGTAATGGATTACACCAAATATGAGCTTCTTTGTAAAGAGTTCACCGCCGCCGAGTGGCAGGCGTTAGAAGTGCACCGGTATTACCTGTCGGAGCGGGCGGGGCACGATGTGGGGATTGCCGTAACGGTCGAAGATTGGCTTCTTCACCATTCGGCTGAATGGCGCAAGGAAAAGTTGCGCCAGGATCTGGCCGACCAAACCAATGAAATAATGAAGCACAAGTGGATAGAATCCGAAAAGGCCGGGACAGATTTGGGGAGTTTGGCCGCGATTGATTGGGTGCAGAAACATGCGGCCGAGTGGCGGCGTTGGCGCGAAGAGAGCTCCTGACAATTGTAGGCCTAGATTTGCGCCACTGCGTGTACCGGCGAACTCCGGGGAGATAGTACGTGACGGACAACGGTCAAAAACGGACGTGGCGAGCGGATCCGATAGGGCTCTTTCTGCTGGCGATGTTTGTGCGCCTTGCGATGCTCTGGTCGGCCGTCAGTCAGCTCGGGATCGAAAAGTTCGCCACAGCCACTCCGGATACGATCACCTATCTGGCCGGAGCTCAAGCGCTGGTTGATGGCTCCGACGGGTACCAAAATGCGGTATTTATCTTTGGTCCCGGGTTCCCCTTGATCTTAAGCGTGTACCTGCGCCTGTTCGGCTCTTCGTTTCTACCCTTTCTTTTGATACAGGCTCTCATTTCGAGTCTATCCTGCCTTCTGATTTATCGTCTTGCCCGGCAAATTACCGGTGACCACGAGATCGGCCTCGTCGCCGCGTGCATTGCGGCGCTGTCACTCACTTCCATGAGCTTGAGTTGTCTGATCTTGTCCGACACACTGTACCTCTTTTTGTTCCTGCTTTCGCTGGTGTTGTTCATCGATGGCGTCCGTGTGGGGAGCTGGTGGCGATTCTTGGCGTCGGGCACTCTTCTCGGCATCGCGGTACTTACCCGCACCATCGGCCAGTTCTGGCCGTTGGCGTTGGTGCTCATTGCAGCCGTATTATTGCGACAAATCCGTAAGGAACGTCGACTCCAGACGAGAGAAATCAGAATGCGGATATGGCAGGTGGTGGCTTGTCTGGCTATCTCAATTTCGTTCATAATCGGCTGGGGCGCTCGAAACTATGTGGTGAATGGGGTTCCGGCGCTTGCGATGACCAGTGCGGGCGGGCCGGCAAATGTCGCGGCCATGACACTTGAAAAGCAGACCGGCCGACCCTATCGCGACATCGAGGACTCCTGGTTCAAGGAAAGGACCGCGACTGCCCAACGGGATACGCTTTCGAAAGCGGAACAGTATCAGCTGTTACGATCCAAAACTTTCGAAGTCCTCCGAAATTCCCCGCTCCAAATGCTGTCGGTGTACGCAAGCACTGTCTGGGAAAATCTCACGGCGAAAGAGGAACTGCATCGCGACCTTCTTCCACCGACGGTGCATCCTTGGACAGATTACTTGAACGCATCAAACCGACCGTTCATTTTGGCGATGATTGGATTACTCTCATTGCTGGTTCTCCGTCGATTCCGGCCTGCCGCCATATTCGGGTTGATCTATCTGTATTATGCGTCGATGATCGGCTTCACGAAATGGCAGGGCTCCCGACTTTTCTATCCAGGCCTGGCGGCTGAGGCCGTGCTCGGCGCGGTCGCACTCGTGTTCGGCTATCGCGCTTTTGTCAGTCTGGCGCGGGCCGCCGACACACGATGGGCCATCGGCCGGCGTTTGGCCCTGTGGTTCGATGAATCGGTTACGTCTAATCGAAAGTACGCTTGTGCCACCGTCTTGTTAACGGTTGGCGCTTTGGTTTGGCTCTTCTGGAATTTCATATTCTCTGATCAGATGCTGAAATCGGTCGATGTCCTGGGCGTCGGACTCGCGCACCACCGACTGATGCTAGAACATTTTCTGCACACCCATCGACTTGTCGGATGGAATCCGTACGACTGCGGCGGACTGCCGGTCATAGAATCGGTCAGCGGCGCGATTTTCTATCCTCTCGCCCTGATCGATTACCTGGGTTACATTCCTCGAATGATTGGGTTCAACTTCCTTCTGCATTTCCTCCTGGGCGGCTTCTTCATGTTTCTGGCGGCCCGCCGGCTGAAATTGTCCCCGCCAGCGGCGCTGGTGACAGCCATGGTGTACGGCTTCTCGCCACTGATACTATCGTGGGTCGCGCCAGGCCACGACGGCAAAATATACTCCGCCACGCTGTTTCCTTTGATGGTCCTGTTTCTCGATCGTTTGATGTGTGACGCTCGGTTCAGGGACGCCGTTGGCTTGGGGATCATCTTTGGCCTCATCGTCGTAACCCCGCACCTGCAGATGGCGTCTTACGCCGCAGTGTTCGCCGTTGGCTATGCGCTATGGCGGTCCATCGCACGATGGCTTTCAACGCGTTCGACGGCCGGAGTGCCGGCTCGCCTCTTGCTGTTGTCGGCTGGCCTGATGATGGGGCTGGGTTTGTCCGCGATTCAGTGGCTACCGAGTACTCATTACATCCCCAACGAATCTCCAAGAGCGTACGAACAAACCGGCGTCGATTTCGCTTCCACCTTTTCTTTGCATCCTGAAGAACTTGTCTCGCTGGCTGTCCCGGAGTTTTGCGGTCTTGACGAAACCGACGGTTCAAAAACATACTGGGGTCGAAACAGCTTCAAAGATAATTCCGAAAGTTTCGGCGCCGCCGCCGTTCTGCTGGCCTTGATCGGTCTGGCGCTCCCGGGAAACAATCGCAAATACTGGTGGCTGGCGGTGGCGGGCATCGTGATCTGCTATGCGCTTGGCACCCACACGCCCCTGTTTGGATTTCTCGTCGCCCATCTTCCACTGGTGGGACAGATGCGGGCGCCGTCCACAGCCATGTTTGTGGCGCTGTTCTCGGTGGCGGTGCTCGCCGGTATGGGAGTCGAGAATATCCGATCGGCCTTCAGCGAAAAATCCAAATGGATGAAACAAATGAATGCGGCGTTTCTGGTGGCGATAGCCGTGCTGTTTATTTTCAACATCCTTATGATTTTCAAGGGCCGAGGGTTTATTGGTTATTACGCCGATTTATTGTATCCCCAACTTGCCAACGCATCGACACCAGGGGCTCATTTAAAAGAAGCCGCCCTCGACAACCTTCCCCTTCTCCAGCAGGGATTGTGGCGCTTCTTCGTTGTGTTCGTGGGTATCTATCTGCTGGTTCGGCTGTTTGCGCGCACCAAGCGATTGTTCCTGCTGTCCCTGGGACTTGCCGCGCTGGTTATATTCTCGGCC
>JBGOTX010000278.1:0-3814 GCA_041476705.1 Candidatus Zixiibacteriota bacterium | reverse complement strand
GTTTCATATAGAACTGTATTCCATCAATCGGTCGTTCGTCAAGCGTTGTGGATGAATTTCCTCGCCATCACCAGGTCCATCGATTCGCGAAACGGCTCCAGAAAGTCCCGGACCCGTCGATCGGAGCATTCGCGCAATTCATCGGTACTTCCGTCAAAGGCAACTTCGCCGTCGTGGATGACAATAAACCGGTTGGTCAGCGACATGGCGTCCGCAATTTGATGCGTGACGGCGATAGAGGAAATTTTTTTCCCCTGCGACAGCTTGTTCATGAGTGTGAGCACGGTTTCGGTGGCCCGGGGATCCAAGCCGGTGGTCGGCTCATCATACAGCATGGTGGTGGGGTTGGTGGACAACAGCGCCCGCGCGATGGCCACGCGGCGTTGCATCCCGCCCGACAATTGCTCCGGAAGCTTGTCGACCACCTGTTCCGGAATCAGTCCCACAAATCCGAGCATCTGGACCACCCGCTCGCTGATTTCTTCCCAGGTCAGATCGGTGTGCTCGAGGAGGTAGTAGCCGACATTCTCCCCCACCGTCAGCGAGTCAAAAAGGGCGCCATCCTGAAACACCATGCCGATCCGTTTGCGCAGTTCCCGTTTTTGCTTCTCAGGCAGGGCCGACATGGTTTCCCCATCGACTAAAACTTCTCCCCGCTCGGGTGCGTTCAGCCCCAGTATCAAGCGGAGGATGGTCGATTTGCCCGATCCCGATGGTCCCATGATCACCACCGATTCGGTTCGGTCGACGCGAAGCGACACATTTTTGAGAATCGGCCGTTCGCCGTATGAGAAATCGACATTGCGCAATTCGATCACAAATACCCCTTGATGAGCGAATACACCAGCTTGGTCATAAAGAAGTTGACCACCAGTATCGATACCGAAGCCAGCACCACGGAATTGGTGGTCGACTGGCCGACTCCCTTGGTACCGCCTTCGGACGTGAATCCTTTGTAGCAGGCAATGAATGCTATCACGAATGAAAACACGAACGGTTTGAGCAGCCCCATGAAGATGTTGCCGAAAATCATCCGGTCGCGCACCGCCGTCCAATAAATAGTGCTTGAGACATGGGCGATAAACTGCGCAATAATCCAGCCGCCGAGAATGGCAATGGCATCACAGACAATTGTCAGGGCCGGCACCATGATAATGAGCGAAATCAGTCTCGGCACGGCCAATTTCTTGATGGGATCGATGCCGAACGCGACCATCGCATCAAGCTGATTGCTGGCTTTCATGGCTCCGATTTCGGCGGTGATTCCGGCCGCCACCCGCGCCGCCACCATCAGGCCGGTAAGCGTGGGGCCAAGTTCGCGAGTGATAGCGATAGCCATCACCCGCCCCAGATAGTCTTTGGCGCCGAAATCGGCCAATTCATTGGAAAAGGCGAGGGCGAATCCCTGTCCAGCCGACAATCCGGTGAGTATTACCAGATAGAGCGACCCGACGCCGATCAGGTACATCTGTTCGGCGGTCTCAGCGAGATACAGCGGCCGCCCCCACAACGAGGCCAGCATCCGCCCGGAAAAGAAGAACAACCCCTGAGACTCGGAGGCGAATCGCTTCAGGCCGTTATTGATCGTATTACCGATACCTAACAAAGGGTCTAAGTCTCGCTCTCTCAGCTTGTTCGCATTACCAATTCCGTCAAAATACGCTTTCACTACGCCCCGTCAAGGCGTATATTACATGGTCGAAGAAAGTCTACGTTTTATATGAGCCAGAAACTGACAGAACCGGCGGTCGAGCCGAAGCACTTTTACAACAAAACCGGACGCAAGCGCGGCCATGCCATCGCCTTGTTCTCCGGCGGGTTGGATTCGGCTCTGGCCATTCTGCTCATGATCCGGCAGGATATCGAAGTCACCGCCCTGACTTTCATGACCCATTTCGGTTGTGATCTGGGTGATCGGTCATCCTGCGGCTCAAATCCGTACCCGGCGGCGAAGAAATTCGGCTTCAACGTCAAGCTGATGCACCTCGGACAGAAGTTTGTCGATATCGTCACCGCGCCGAAATTCGGTCGCGGCGCAAACATGAATCCATGCGTCGATTGCCGAATTCTCATGCTCACCGAGGCGAAGAGTTTCATGGAAATGGTCAGCGCCGATTTCATCATCACCGGCGAGGTGCTCGGCCAGCGACCATTTTCACAGGTGAAGGACAAATTGAATCTGGTGCTCAAGGAGACGGGACTGACCGGCAAAGTATTGCGACCGCTGTCGGCCAAACTGCTGGCTCCGACCGAGTCAGAACTGAGCGGGATGGTTGACCGGGAACAGCTGGAAGCGATCAAAGGACGAGGCCGCCATCGGCAGATTGAGTTGGCCAAGCAATTCGGTCTTGAGGATTACCCCAACCCCGCTTCGGGGTGCTTGCTCACCGATGAAGGGTACTCCAATCGCCTGCGCGATCTGCTGGCCCACACCGAACGCATCTCCTTCGATGACCTGAACCTTTTGCGCGTCGGACGGCATTTCCGGCTCGACAGCCAGACAAAAATCATCGTCGGCCGCAATGAGCAGGAGAACAAGCGGATCCTGGCCTACCGTCAACCCCACCAGCATCTGCTCGAGGCGGTCGACATCAGTTCACCCCTGACTCTTCTGGTGGGACCGGCGACTACAAGCAATATCCAGAAAGCGGCGATGATTACCGCCCGGTACACCTCGGCCCGGCATCAGGCGCTTGTCAAGGTGAGCATGCAGTCGGGTGACTCGCCGGTCGTGGTCGAAGTTCAGCCGGCCTCAGAGTCCGACCTGGAACCGGTAGTGATTCGCTGACGCGGGTTTTCAAAATCAAGACGGGGTGACTTGCCCCTCAAAAAAAGAAAGCCGCGACCATGACTGGTGGCGCGGCTCTCCGTGCTTTATTGAACGTGCGATAACTTCAGGTACTACGCTTTCTTACTTCAGCATCAGCATCTTCTTGGTCTGGCTGAAATCGCCGGCCACAATGCGGTAGAAGTAAATGCCGCTCGCGACCGAGGCACCGCGGTCATTGGTGCCGTCCCATACGATGGTATGGCTGCCGGCCGGAAGCTCCTCGCTCAACAAGGTATTGACCTGCTGGCCAAGCACGTTGAACACAGAGACTTCGACCTTACCGGCCTTAGGAAGTGCAAAAGCGATATTGGTGCTGGGGTTGAACGGGTTCGGGTAATTCTGCTCGAGCGCATACTCGGCGGGCAGAGCGCTCCCGGTGGCGCCGGACAACGACAAAGTCACCTGATCGAATTTTGGTACTTCCTTCCGGAAACTCACCACTCCATCCTTCATGTCGCGATACAGAAATATCAGCGAGTGGTCCGGGTTCTTGGTCGTGACGGCTTCGACGGTCACGTTGGAAGTCGACGGATTATCGATCGTGAAAACGAGATTGGCAATTGCGCCCTCACCGGCCGCAAGCTCCGGCTTGCGATCCGCTGACGCTTGACTGATCAATCCAATGATCACTTGACGCTTGGCGGCATCGTGGTGGAACAACTTCAGGTCGAAGTATTCCACCCGAGTTCCGTTGAACGTGACTTCTTTCAACGTCACGCCTTCGGAATACCGCAAAGCCATGTCGACAGCCGCCAAACCATCCTGGTTCGCGATCACAATCGGTACCGTAACCGTGTTCTCGGTGACTGTCGCTTTGGCCAGCGCAAACTTATCAGCCGCGCCAAACACCAACGCAGGCACCACCAGAACGGCCGCGATGACTGAGACGATGGTAAAACGTTTCAACAAGGTTCACCCCCTCGGGGCTAAGTTGGTTGACATCTGGTTATTCCGCAATCATTCCATGACTGCGATTAACCGTTT
>JBGOTX010000277.1:0-3814 GCA_041476705.1 Candidatus Zixiibacteriota bacterium | reverse complement strand
GATACGAAAGGCCAGATTTAGCCAGCTATTGGCAATGTTGTTGCCGTCACCCACGTAAGCAATCCTATATCGCTCTTTGGTTTTGAGGTGTTCCATGGCCGTGAAATAGTCGCCGAGAATCTGGCAGGGATGGACCAGATCGGTCAGGCCGTTGACAACCGGCACGCTGGCATGCTTGGCCAAACCCTCGACATCGGACTGCTTGTATGTTCGAATCATGATCATTCCCACGTATCGCGAGAGCACCTTGGCCGCGTCGGCGATTGTCTCTCGCTCTCCGAGCTTTATCTCGTTATCAGTGACATACAGCGCGTTGCCGCCCAGTTCATTGATGCCGACTTCAAACGAAATCCGCGTTCGCAATGATGCTTTGGTGAAAATGCAGGCGACTGATTTTCCGGCGAGCGGTTTGGGGGCAATTTCTCCGGATTTCATCTTCCGGCAGAGTTCAAACAGATCCCAGATTTCCTGGGTGGTGAAATCCGGAATCTGGCAGAGTGAGCGAGCCATGGAACCTCCTTATGGCGACAGCGAATTTTCGTTCAAAAGTTGGGCGGAATAAACGACTCCCATCTACCCCTGTCAAGCCGTGTCGCGTGGTGGCGTCATGCGCCCTCGCTTCTGAAAGTTGTGTCGGGTCTTAGACGGCTTCAACCGGCGTGACCCGACACTCCGATGACCGGCAGGTCACACGTCGGTCAATCTGCCGATTGCCCGCCGCAAGACCTGCCGGAACAGGTAATCGTCATTGCAAGTGTCGCCTTCCGAGGCGACCGAAGCAATCTCTCCTCATCTTCGTGCCGTCATGCCTCCCAGCGCCATGCCCGCGAGTTGGCTTTGTTTCACACCGCCGATTTTTCAATTTAGAGTTGTGTCGGGTCTTAGCCGGCTTCAGCCGGCGTGACCCGACACCCGATGACCGGCAGGTCACACGTCGGTCAATTTGCCGATTGCCCGTCGCAAGACCTGCCGGAACTTTGAAATGGCTTTGTTTCACACCGCCGATTTTTTATTTCCGGACGTTTCGTAAGTCCAAGTGGAGCAAGCACCGGATGGGTTTGTTTCACACGATCTCCCGTCTGTCCTGGCGAGGAGCGCCGTCACCCTGAGCTTGTCGAAGCGTTTATTTATTTGCCGGGCATAGTTCACCACTAAGCGGCGGATAGTCGGATTCGCCAGCGGGTTGGTGGGGAAAGTGAAAGATGACCCCATCATAAATGAGGGGCCACCAAGGCGAATTGAAGAGACAGCACTTGCGTCCTACGTTATTCCGACTATATTCTCCATGAAGGCAAGCATATGTATTCTAGTCGATTTTGCTGGCGCGAGATCGGACTGACCATCATCATGGCGGTTCTGGTCGGCAAGGAGATTGAGGCGGCGGTTGTGAACGTCCCGCAGGACTACGCGACGCTGCGGATGGCCGTTGACAGTGTCCAGCCGGATGACACGATAGTTCTGGATTCTGGAACCTATTCCGGCTTTGGATTCAGCAATCTGGTCTTTCGTCAGGGGAATACCATCAAATCCCGCTATGGAGCCAGCCACACGATTATTAACTGCTACGACTATGGATTTGTTATACCGGACCTCGAGTATTACGTATCTCCGCTCATTGTTGAAGGAATCACTTTTCAAAACGCATATGCAGCTCTCCGGCATGGACAAAGTGGGGCGTTGATTGTCCGAAAATGTGTGTTCAACCAGAGTTATACAGGAGTGGTTTCTGAGGGCGGCTTTGTCACAGGCGGCATTGTGGATTCGTGTGTTTTCGATGACAATTACATCGGGCTGGACCTGAAGTGGGAAACCTACATGACTGTTACAAATTGTGTGTTCCGCGGGAACCAAATGGCGATTTCGTGTTACTCAACTGCAGCCCCCGAAATTTCAGATAACGTGATAGCGAATGGCGGGGTAGGAATTAGCCTGAATGATGGTAGCCCTAAGATATTTCGAAATGCTCTTTGGAGAAATGACACGGCCATACTGGTAAGAAACGCAAATCCTTCATGGCCATACGATGAGCGCTATTTTGGTTGCAATTTGGTCTACGGAGGCATTTCTACTTACGTTGGATGCCCTGCCCTTACCGGCGTGTTCGGGAATCTCTCAACCCACCCGCTTTTCTGCGATACTTCGTTGAGAACTCTATCTGTATCCGCCACATCTCCTCTCCTCGCGGGCAACAATTCGTGCCACGAAAATATTGGGGGCGTTAGTCTGGTGGGATGTTACTGTGGCGACGTTGATGCGTCCGGCGGAATAGACATTTCCGATCTCACGGTACTTGTCGGCTATCTGTACTTGGAAGAACCAGCGCCTGTTCCGATCGAGCTGGGACGTATCGACGGAGACGCTACTATAGACATTGCAGATATTGTTTACCTGGTCAATTTCCTGTACCTGTCCGGTCCCTACCCTATTTGTTCATAGCTTTGAAGTGGTGTCGGGCGTCCTCACCCGACCCCCATATCGGGCACAAGGCGGTCAGGTGGGACGCCTGATCGCACCTGGCACTTAAGGACGCGGTGCAACGCGAAGCCAAATTGCACGCTCGCAAGAAGTTGACGCACCAAACCGCTTGCGCTGGGCAACTAAGCCGCCGATATTTCGTACCGATAGATAGAGTAACTGTATGACGCAAAAGGACGTATGAGCGGCAACAAGGTTTTCGTCGGACTCGCGCTGATATTCATTGGCCTGTTCTTCCTGCTGGCAAGCTTGAATGTCATTGATATGACGTTCGGTGATCTGGTCAGTTTTGCCATGCCGGTTCTTATCATCGTCCTTGGTGTCTGGTTCATCGTGCGCAAGGGTCGAACCGTGCAGGTGCCGCCGATCGACGTATCGTGCCAGTCCCCCCCGCCCCCGCCGCCTCCGGGTTCTGGGACCCGGTCTCGCCCATACCGCTATCGGTACAGCTACGAATTTGGCGGCAAATCGACTGCGGCGCCGGACAGCTCGGCGACCGGCCGCGTCAAATACGCCAAGTTCATCGGCGACATGTTCATCGATTGCAACAACATCGACTTGCACAACGTAGAAGTTTCCACGTTCCTCGGCGATAACGAAATTAAATTGCACGGCGGCCGACTTGGTCCGGGATTGAATCGACTGGTGGTGTCAGGATTTATCGGTGATGTTCGCATTCTTGTCCCGCCCGATATGCCGGTGCTCTGCACGACATCGAGTTTTATCGGCGATGTCGAACTTTTGGGAAAGCGGTCGTCGGGACTTGGGAACACTATCGACTGTTGCTCCGAGACGTATGAATCGGCCGAATCGAAATTGTATATCGCCGTAAATCATTTTATCGGCGATGTTCGCGTTCACGTCGTATAGCCGGCATTGACCGGCGGGCCGCCGGGGGATCTTTCATGCCCGACCCATTTCAACAACAGATTGTGCTCTGGCTCAAGCGAATTCCGCGCGGCAAAGTGGCGACTTACGGTATGATCGCGTCACTGGCCGGAAATCCGCGAGGGGCACGACAGGTGGTGAGGGCGCTCCATTCGTCATCAATCAAACAACGTTTGCCGTGGCACCGCGTCGTGAATGCGAGGGGACGGATATCGTTGCCAAAAGGACTGGGGTACGAGGAACAGATGGCTCGATTGAAGACCGAAGGAGTTCGGTTCAAACCGAACGGGCAGATTGATTTCGATACGTACTTGTGGACCGGAAGCCGACGCGGGCGGTCATTTCTCAAATCCTGAGCGGGGATGTGCTTTGCGGTACGCCGCCTTCATCGCCTCAGCCGTTACGTGGGTATATTTCTGGGTCGTCGACAACGAACTGTGTCCCAGTATTT
>JBGOTX010000276.1:0-3852 GCA_041476705.1 Candidatus Zixiibacteriota bacterium | reverse complement strand
TGGGACTTGGACCGAAATTGACGACGGGGAACGAATATCGGAGCACGGACTTTGTGTTAGGCCAGTTATTTGATGGACGTGGGTGCAGGTAGTATTGATCGTTGACAAACCCACTCGGGAGGTTCTGGCGCCGGAGGTTAAACAGCGGATCCGCGGTATCGATTTGGTGGCAGTGCTTGAGAGAATCACCAAACAGCATTGATTGGCGAGGCGAATCCAAGTCGACAACGGCCCAGAGTTTGTCTCAAAGGATTTTGATCGCTGCGTCCACCGGAACTTTGTGGAGTTGGACTTCAGCCAGCCAAGGAAACCGACGGACAATGCGCTGGTCGGGGCCTTCAATTCTTGCTTTCGTCAGGAATGCCTCAACAAACACCTATTCCAGTCCCTAGGCGATGCGTAGCAGAGGATTGTCGTGAAGAGTAAAGTTCGAACCAACCGCATTGTGCCCAAGGCTACTGTTGGCCAACTAAATTTGCCAAACCGTCTCTCTACGCCGCCAGTTGGCCCACTCTCATTCCAGCCAAAACCGGTCAAGATAGACGATGACCGGGTGTTCCGGCTGATGTCCGAACAGGATTATTCTCCGAATCGCTTTCATGTCGGTTTCGCGTCCCACCGGCGCCTGCCGTACTTTTACAAGAGGAATACGAATCGCGTTCATGCCCGGGGCCACGACCAGTCTGTCGGTGAAGCGATCATTGTATTCGTAGTTGTGGTGAATATCGTCAATCCGTAGACCTAAAAGAACCGTGTCCTGGCTGTCCGAAAACAGATCGACACAGAAAGTCTTGTACGAGCTCCAGTCGGGATACTGTTCCTCCACAGTGAGGCCGGGGTACTCGGACTCCCCGAGGCAAAGGCGGGAAACTTGGCTCTGGTCCGGACCAGGCCACCCGGCCGGGGGGGAGATTTCGGTCAATGTGGCATTTTGTAGCTTGATGAATTGATCGCTCCAAAGAGAACCGAAATCGCATATATGCGGAAACGCTCGGCTCCGCATGATATACGCCGAGCTGCACAGACCGAGCGAAATAAACGCCGATGCAAAAATCAGTAATGACACCACTCGGACAACCTGCCTGATTGCACCCCTTGATACTCCGGACCAATAGGTAATCCTGGGATCGTATGTGAAATACACCCCCAAGAAGGAAGCCGCTCCCAGAAAGTCGCGTACGACATCGATGAATTCAGCATCTCTTTGTCCGAAATACTGAATAATCTCTACCGCGATGCCGGCAATGACGGAGATTCCAAGCGAAAGTAAATAGAATACCAACTGAGAATGGTTGTAACGCGGAAGACTGTTTCGTACCGGGACCAACAGTGCAATCGCGAAAACGCCGAACGCCGGTGCGTGGCCAGCATTCTGGACTTCCGCCCACAGCATCGTCTGGCCGGGGAGATCGACGAATGTGACAATCGTCGAGATCGCCAAGATGATCAGCAACGACAACGCGTTCGACGTTCTCATACGATTACGTAGATTACCGTTGTACGCCCGCGCTTGATCCGATTTGTGCGGCATGTTCCTTGCCAAAGTTACGACAAGTCGTCCCCTATCGCAACCGCTTTCCGGATCCCGCTCACCGGCTATTCAAGTCATTCTGGCGGCGCGCCGATAACAACAAGGCCGGCAGTTGTCCGCCCGCCAATGACCCCGTCGGAAGGCGCAGTCCGGCGAAAGTTCTCCAAGGTTGCGCGGAGCGGGAAAAGGCGTATATTGGCCGTTCGTCAGCGGCTGTTTTTCATGAACCTGGTGGTGAGGACGTAGAAGGATTGGTTTTGGAATTTAACAAGCACAGTCTGGACATTGACGCTGCGGCCGTGACCGATCGGCTCTGTAACACGATTCGAACGCAGATCCGAAGTCGGCTTCACAAGACCGGAGCCGTGATTGGCATCTCAGGCGGAATCGACTCCACCGTCTCGGCCGCCTTGTGTGCGCGAGCGCTGGGACCGGAGAGAGTGGTTGGCATCATGATGCCGGAGAAAGATTCTTCGCCGGCCAGCGAGCAACTCGCCCGCACCCTGGCGGCGAAGTTCGGATTTGAGGCCATCAAGGAAGATATCAGCGGCGGACTCACCGGGCTCGGTTGTTACGAAAAACGGGACGAAGCCATCCGCGCAGTCTTTCCCGACTATGACACCTCCTGGACCGCCAAAATCACCATCCCCACCAATATCCTGGAAAAAGACACCTTCAATTTCTTCCATCTGATCATTGAGAACAAGGCCGGTGAAGTTCGAACCCAGCGAATGCCCCTCGCCGCCTACCTGCAGATCGTGGCGGCCTCGAATCTCAAACAGCGGCTCCGGATGACCACGCTGTATTACCACGCCGAGAAACGAAACTGGGCGGTGGTCGGTACCGGCAACAAGGATGAACACGAACAGGGGTTTTTCGTAAAATATGGCGACGGCGGCGCCGACCTCAAGCCCCTGGCTCACCTGTTCAAAATTCAGGTCTACCAGCTGGCCGAGTATTTGAAAGTGCCGCGCGAGATCATTGAGCGGACCCCGACCACCGATACGTACAGCGCCGAGGTAACCCAGGAAGAGTTCTTCTTCGGGTTGGATTTTTACAAAATGGATATGCTCTGGTATGCCATGGAACACAAAGTGCCGGCTGAAAAAGCCGCGCAGGTTCTGGGTCTTACGCTCGAACAAACCCTTCACGGGTATGCCAATATCGAGCGCAAAGTAAAAGCGACCGAGTACTTGAAACTGCCCCCGTTGCACGCCGAATAGCGGGCCGATGAGACTGACAACGAAGAGAGGTATGGTATGGCAATAGATCAGGCGGTTGTCAGGAAGGAATTGCGGCAATTCATCACCGACTCTTTCCTTATCGGCGATGACCAGGTGGAATTCGCCGACAAGGATTCCTTTATGAAAAGCGGCATCATTGACTCGACCGGTGTGCTGGAATTGACAGCCCACCTGGAGGAAAAATACGGCGTGGTGCCGACCGACGCCGAAATGCTACCCTCGAATCTCGATTCCATCAACAATCTGGTCGGATTTCTCCAACGCAAGCTCGTCGGGTAGAAGGTATCTGAGCGTTCCGGGAGTCCGGTTCGGCCCAACCGGATCCGCCGGTCCGCGGAAAGCGGTTTGGTCCTTGAGAGTCCAAGACATCCTGATTCGCACGGCGACAGCGTTTCCCAAGCGCATAGCTGTGTCTTACGAAGACCGCCGGATGTCGTATCGTCAACTTGCTCAGGCCTCCGACCTGCTCGACGCATACCTCCGCAATTGCCGGCTTGAGCCCCATACTCGCGTCGCCATCCTGTTTGACAACAGTCTTGAATATGTCGTGCTGTTCTTCGGCATTCTCAAGGCCGGACTGGTCGCGGTACCGCTCGACACCTCGCTCGGAGCCGATTCTCTGGCGGCCGTCCTGGCCGACTGTGACGCCCGCGTGCTGGCCGTACAGGCGAAGTATCGACGGAAAGTTTCCGGTCTCCTCAAAGACAATCGAGCCGTATCGGCAATCATCGCCGATGCGCCCATTCCGACGGGGCGGGACGATCTACAAGCAGTACTACTCAGGACGATCATCGGCGAGCCGGACGTGTACAGTGAGCCGAACGTTCCGGGAGAGACGCAACCGCTCGTATCAGATTCTCCACTGGACCTGTCCGACTCCAGCGGGGCCGATTGCCCGCATGAACTGGCCGCGATGTTCTATACCTCCGGCTCTACCGGCAGTTGCAAAGGGGTAATGCTCTCCCACCGCAATCTTGTGTCCAACACCATTGCGACCGTGCAGTACCTCAAGCTGACCCCCAACGATTCGGTTATTGTCATCCTGCCGTTCTATTACATTTACGGCAACTCGCTTCT
>JBGOTX010000275.1:0-3854 GCA_041476705.1 Candidatus Zixiibacteriota bacterium | reverse complement strand
TTTACCGGGCGGGCGTTTTGATCCGTCATGTCGTCGCCTGACCTTTCACGGCGGTCGTACGCTCGACCAGCTTGCCCGAATGTCCTCGGAAGGTGCGAGTGGGTGAGAACTCGCCCAGCTTGTGGCCGACCATGTTTTCAGTCACATAGATCGGGATGAATTTGTTCCCGTTATGGACAGCAAAGGTGTGCCCGACGAATTCCGGGCTGATCGTTGACCGGCGCGACCAGGTCTTGACGACCTTCTTCTCGCCGGAGCGGTTCAACCCGTCGATCTTCTTAAGCAATTTCTCGTCTATGAACGGACCTTTTTTCAGCGAACGGGGCATAGTAGTTTACTCCACCATCACTTCTTCTTCCGGCGATCTTCAATCAGATGCGCCAGCGATTTCTTTTTCTTGCGGGTCTTGAGACCCTTGGTCTTGATTCCCCACGGCGTGCAAGGATGACGCCCGCCGGAGCTACGGCCTTCGCCGCCGCCCATCGGATGATCAACCGGGTTCATGGCCACGCCGCGAACCGAACCGCGAATGCCGCGCCAGCGCGAGGCCCCGGCCTTGCCCAACACAATATTTTTGTGGTCAATGTTTGACACCTGGCCTACGACCGCGTAGCAAGTCAGAGGCACAGTTCGAACTTCACCCGACGGCATACGCAGGGTCGCTTTATTCCCTTCCTTGGCCACGATCTGGGCCATCGATCCGGCGGAACGAACCATCTGTGCGCCTTTGCCGGGCCGGATTTCGATATTGTGCACGTTTGTGCCCAGCGGCATGCGCCCCAGCGGCATGGCATTGCCAACCCGGATATCCACTTCATTTCCGGCCACGATCGTAGTATTCACGGACAAATCTGACGGTGCGATAATGTACCGCTTCTCGCCATCGACATAGTGCAGAAGGGCGATACGGGCCGACCGGTTGGGATCATATTCGATCGAGGCCACCCGGGCCGGGATGTCGTGCTTGTCGCGCCGGAAATCGACGATCCGGTAAAACTGTTTGTGGCCGCCGCCGCGACTCCAGGTCGTCACCCTTCCCTTGTTGTTGCGGCCGCCCGTGCTGTGCTGTGGTTCCAACAGCGATTTTTCAGGCACGCGCGAGGTCAACTCGTCAAACGCGGGCACGGTGCGAAACCGCAATGAGGGGGTCACCGGACGATATTTTTTCGTTGCCATAGCTCTCTACTACCCTATCACACGTTTTCGAAAACCGCAATGGCCTGCGACGGTTTGAGGCGAACGATCGCCTTTTTCCACGTCCCCGATTTGCCTTCGAAGCGGCCCATGCGGCGAAGCTTTCCCGGCACCATCGCTGTCCGCACGGAGTCGACTTTCACCTTGAAGGTTTTCTCCACGGCAGTTTTGATCTGATATTTGTTGGCGCGCTTGTCGACCTCGAACACGTACTCGTTATTCTTCTGCTTAAGCAGGGTCGTGCGTTCGGTCGTAATGTGCAGTTTGATGATGTAACGCGGATCGGTGATCATGCGAACACCTCCTGAACTTTGGCCAGGCCGGCCTTGGTAAACACCACGACATCGCTGTTGAGCACTTCATATCCGTTCATCAGCGCGGCGCGACGATACTCGGTGTTGGGCAGATTCCGGCAGGACAGCTCAAGCTTTTGGTTCCGTCCTTCATCGAGAATAAGGCACTTCTTGCCAACCAGATCCAGACGGCCTAGTACGCCCACCAGTGACTTCGTCTTGATCTCGGCCAGAGCGATCTGATCGACGATCTTGATGGCGTTGGTTCGCGCCTTGTCCGAAAGCACCGACTGAATCGCCAGCCGCTTCATTTGCTTGGGCAACTTGGAACCGTAGTCGCGCGGCAGAGGACCGTGCACGACGCCGCCGCCCCGCCACAGAGGAGAGCGGATGGTTCCCGCGCGCGCCCGACCGGTGCCTTTTTGCTTCCACGGCTTCCTGCCGCCGCCGGACACTTCTTTGCGGGTCTTGGTCTTGGCCGTTCCCTGCCGCTGACGAGCGAGGTAGTTCACCACGTACTGGTGCACTAGCGCTTCGTTCGGCTCGATGCCGAAAATCTCCGGCTTGAGTTCGATCGTGCCGATCTCAGCGCCGTCCTGGTTGTATACTTTCACGTTCATAGTCGGTATCCGTCACTACATTCGGTTCGAGAGGCGCACGCGCACCAGTGAGCCGCGATGCCCGGGCACCGAGCCCCTGATGAGCATCAGATTTTCGCTGTCGATAATTTTTACGATTTCAAGATTCAGAACGGTCACCCGATCCCGCCCCATCTTACCGGCCATCTTCATCCCCTTGAAGACCCGCGACGGGTACGACGACTGACCCAGCGAACCCGGGGCGCGCAGACGATCCGATTGCCCGTGAGTTACCGGCCCGCCGCCGAAGTTGTGGCGTTTCATCACGCCCGCAAAGCCCAGACCGCGCGACACGCCGACAACATCGACGCGCTCGCCCACTTTGAAGATATCAACCTTCAACTGGGCGCCGACTTCAAGTTCGCTCTCGTCATAGCGCAGTTCGCGCACCGAGCGCATGGGCTCGAGCTTGGCCTTGGCGAAATGTCCGGTCTGCGCCTTGTTCGCGAGCTTTTGACGGATTCCTCCAAAGCCGACCTGGTACGCCGTGTAGCCGTGCTTGGCGGCCGTGCGTTTTTCCACGACCGCACAGGGGCCCGCTTCGATCACCGTCACCGGGATCATCTCGCCGGTCGGCGCGAATACGCGCGTCATGCCGATTTTCTTGCCGAGTATTTCTTTCATAGCTTTCGACAATCCGTCAGGTTTTGATTTCCACATCCACACCGGCCGGCAGGTCGAGCTTCATCAGCGCGTCCACCGTCTGCGGCGTCGAGTCATAAATGTCAATCAGGCGCTTGTGCACCCGGGTCTCGAACTGCTCACGCGACTTCTTGTCGACATGGGGAGAGCGAAGCACGGTGTACACCGTTCTCTTGGTCGGTAGCGGTATCGGCCCAACCAGCCGAGCGCCGGTACGAACCACCGTGCGCGCGATCTCTTTGGTGGAACGATCCAACGCAAAGTGATCGTATGCTTTCAGGCGAATCCGTATTTTTTGCACGTCCATATCAATAACTCGTTTCTCTTAGTCCAAAATATCGGCGATGACGCCGGCGCCGACCGTACGGCCGCCCTCGCGGATCGCAAAACGCAATTCCTTCTCCATCGCGATCGGCGTGATCAACTCCACCTCGATCGTCACGTTGTCGCCCGGCATCACCATCTCCACCCCGGCCGGCAACTGCGCGATCCCCGTCACGTCCGTCGTCCGAAAATAAAACTGCGGACGATAGCCGTTGAAGAACGGCGTGTGACGACCGCCCTCTTCCTTCGCCAATATGTATACTTCCGCCTTGAATTTCTTGTGCGGCTTCACGCTCCCCGGCTTCGCCAGAACCATCCCCCGCTCCAACTGCTCCTTGTCGATCCCACGCAACAACAACCCAACATTGTCCCCCGCCTGCGCCTGATCCAACAGCTTCCGGAACATCTCAACCCCCGTCACCACCGTCTTGCGCGTGTCCCCAAAGCCGACCACTTCCACTTCCTCGCCCGACTTCACGATCCCACGCTCCACCCGGCCTGTTCCCACCGTCCCACGACCCGTGATCGAAAACACATCCTCCACCGGCATCAAAAACGGCTTGTCGATCTCCCGCTTCGGCTGCGGAATATACTCGTCGCACGCCTTCACCAACTCCTTGATCGGATTGAACACCGGATCGGTCATCGGCGTCCCCGCCAACCCCGCCGACATCGCCTGCAAGGCCGATCCCCGGATCACCGGGATATCGTCCCCCGGAAACTTGTACTGCGTCAGCAAATCCCGTACTTCCAACTCCACCAA
>JBGOTX010000274.1:0-3859 GCA_041476705.1 Candidatus Zixiibacteriota bacterium | reverse complement strand
TTGGCGACCAGCAGACGAAGGTCGGTGGTCGTGGATGCGCCGTAGACGAACGCGATTCCCAAAAGGAGAAAGGCGGTCGCAAACGCCCCCATGATGAAATATTTCACTCCGGCCTCGTTGGACTGCGCCGAATGACGCGCGAATCCGGCCATCACATACAACGGCACCGACATGATCTCCAGACCCAGGAACATGACGATCAGATCGGTGGTGTTGGCCATGACCATCATACCCATGGTCGAAAAAAGCATGAGACTGTAGAATTCCGGTCGCTCAATCCCCTTCGCTTGAAGGAATCGGTAGGCGATCAGAATCGAGACCAGCGACGCCAGGCAAAACAGCACTTTGAACATGACGCCGAAATTGTCGACGGTCACCATCCCGGCAAACCCGGTGGAAGGATTATCCCATTGTTGCACCGACAATATGAGTGCGATCAAAAGGCCGGCGGTTGCCAGCAATACGGCGAGCGCGCTTCCCTTGCGGTGAAACGACACCAGCAAAATGAGCGAGGCCGCCACCACGAGCACCAGCTCGGGCATAATCAGGCGCATATCGATCGACAATGTGGACACGAAGTCAGTCATCTTATTCTCCGGCGACGACCGTCGCCATACTTAGAATCCTCACCCACCCCCGAACCCGAGGGTGACCCGGCCTTCTTCGACAATGACCGGCACGATCCGTTTTCCGTCGGCCAGCTCGACCGCTTTATCCATTGCGCCTGGGACGGTGTGAACATCGATTTCCTTGTACGGCACGCCGATGTCACCGTAGTGTTTCTTGGCGGCGGCGCAGTACGGGCACCCCTGCTTGGTATAGATGGTAACATCCATGGGCATCACTCCTATTCAATCACCTTATGTGGATGAGCATCGAAAACAGCCGGCCCGGATGGCGCCATCGTCTGCTCGGGAGGTATGACTAAAGTCAGTTTCGGCTTGGCAAAATGCGTCAGAATCTGCTGTATGGCCGGTTCAACACGGTTCAAGAATGGCGCCGGATATATCCCGATCCAGAAAATCAGCACGACCAGCGGAATCAAAATGATCCGCTCGCGCACGGACAGGTCCTTCAGTTTCTCGTTTTCCGGTTTAGTGATTTTGCCGAAAATCACCCGCTGGTACATCCAGAGCATATAGCAGGCGCCCAGCACGACGCCCGAAGCGGCAAACACGGCGTACCACTGGTTGCTCGTGAATACGCCGAGCAAAATCAGGAATTCGCCCACAAATCCGTTGGTCAGCGGCAGGCCGATCGATGACAGCATGACAATCATGAACACGGTCGAGAACTGCGGCATGACTTTGGCAATCCCGCCGAAATCCTCGATCATGCGGGTGTGGCGCCGCTCGTAGATCATGCCGACGAGTAGGAAAAGCGCGCCGGTCGACACACCATGGTTGACCATCTGCAGTACCGCCCCCTGCATCCCCTGCACGTTGAGGGCGAACAGACCCAGCATGACAAAGCCCATATGCGAGACCGATGAAAACGCGACCAGCGATTTGATATCCCGCTGGACCATCGATACCAGCGCACCGTAGATAATGGCAATCACGGCCAGCACGCTGATATACGGCAGATAGGTCATGGTCGCCTGCGGGAACAGGGGCAGACAGAATCGCACAAAGCCGTACGTGCCCATCTTGAGCAGAACACCCGCCAGAATCACCGACCCGGCGGTCGGCGCCTGCACGTGGGCATCGGGCAACCAGGTATGAAACGGGAACAACGGGACCTTGATGGCAAAGGCCAGCGCAAAGGCGCCGAACAGCCACAACTGCGCCTGATAGGCGATCGGCATCTGCATGATGCGCAGTAAATCGAACGAATACTCGCCGCTGAAATTGTGATAGCCGAAGTACAAGTACAGAATCGCGACCAGCATCAGGACTGAGCCGAACATGGTGAACAGCACGAACTTGATCGCGGCGTACACCCGGCGCGGCCCGCCCCACAACCCGATGATGAAATACATCGGGATGAGCATGATCTCCCAGAACACATAGAATAGAAACAGATCAAGCGAGCAGAATGTCCCGATCATGCCGGTGGTCAGCACCAGCATCGAGATGAAATACCCCTTCACGCTGTGGGTCACCGAACGCCACGAGGCCAGAATGCACAGCACCGTCAGGATGGTCGTGAGCACGATCAGTAGTAACGAGATGCCGTCGATTCCAAGGTGGTAGGTGATACCGAACGAGGTGATCCACGGGATATTCACTTCGAGTTGCATGCCGCTGGCGACCTCATCGAATTGCGCCCAAACCCAGAATGACAGCAACATCGTAATTACGGCCACGATGAGCGCCACGCCCTTGATGGTGTCGTGCGCCTTCGACGGCACGAGCAGGAGCAGAAACGCTCCCACGAGCGGGAAGAAAATGATCGCGCTTAACAGATCAATGCCCATGGCCGAACCATCCTGCAAAGTAACCAATCATGGCCAGCGCTCCGACCAGGAACAGCGTGGCGTAACTGCGCACCCGTCCGGTCTGCACCAGCTTGAACGTTTCGGCGATTTCCCGCCAGACGACCGCCAGACCGTTCAGAAATCCGTCGATGACCAGCACATCGATGACCTTCCACAAGAACACCGAAAGCCGCACCACCGGCCGCACGACGATCAAGCCGTATGCCTCATCGACATAGTATTTATTGACGATCAGTCGCCGCAACGATCCGAACTGGTCGGCCAGCCGTGTTCCGGCCTGAGTATTTTTGTTATAGACATATCGCGCGGCGAAAATGGCGAAGACCACCAAAAGGACTGAGAGCGCCATGAGCGTCCACTCCATCCCCGTGTCGCCGCCCGCCGAACTGAGAGCATGTTCGGTCGTCTCAGCGGCGCCTCCGGCAAAAACCGGCGCCAGCCATTCTTCGAAATAGTTGGTCCCGCCGAACAGATGAGGCAAACCGATATACCCGCCGATCACCGAAAAGACCGCCAGAATCATGAGCGGTACGGTCATGGTTGCGGGAGATTCATGCACATGATGTTTGGTCTGCTCGTCCATTCGCTCGCTGCCGTGGAACGTGAGATACACCACGCGGAACATATAGAAAGCAGTCAGTCCGGCCGTGATGAATCCGATCACCCACAGCAGGACGTGACCGTAGACCGATGAGAACGACTTCCACAGAATTTCATCTTTCGAGAAAAATCCCGACAGTCCGGGGACGCCGGAGATCGCGAGCGTGGCGATAAGAAATGTCCAGTAGGTGATCGGGAGATACTTTTTCAGACCGCCCATCTTGCGCATATCCTGTTGATTGGACATGGCATGGATCACCGAACCCGACCCCAGGAACAACAACGCCTTGAAGAAAGCGTGGGTCATCAGGTGGAAAATGCCGGCCGAAAAGGCGGCCACGCCGCAGGCCAGGAACATATACCCAAGCTGGCTGACGGTCGAATACGCCAGTACGCGCTTGATGTCATTTTGCGCCAGACCGATCGAGGCGGCGAAAATCGCCGTAGCGGCGCCGACCAGCGCCACGACAAAAAGAGCGTCGGGGGCCATCATGAACAATGTGCTTGAACGGGCCAGCATATACACCCCGGCCGTGACCATCGTCGCGGCATGGATGAGCGCCGAAACGGGCGTGGGGCCTTCCATCGCGTCGGGAAGCCAGACATAAAGCGGTATCTGCGCGGACTTGCCCGTTGCCCCCATGAACAAAAGCAGGCAGGCCGTGGTGATCAGGGCGCTGCCGGGGATAAAGATGCTCGGTGCAAGCTGGTTGATAGTACGGAAATCAAGCGACCCGACCTGCCAGAAGACGATGAACATGCCCAGCAGAAATCCGAAGTCACCGATACGGTTGACGATAAACGCTTTCTTGCCGGCAT
>JBGOTX010000273.1:0-3864 GCA_041476705.1 Candidatus Zixiibacteriota bacterium | reverse complement strand
CGCTTCTGGCAAAAACCGCAGTTTAACGCGTCGGTGAAGGTCGGATTGGACGGGAAAATCGCGCTCGATATTCTTGGTCAGACCGACGCCGCCGGGAAAACGATCGAGGGACTTCAAAACGACATCGTCCGGCTCATTTCGAGGTTCGACAAGGACATTTCCCAGGTAGTGGTGCGCGTCGCACAGTACAATTACAATTTCGTCTATGTGACCGGCCAGGTTATTACTCCCGGCAAGAAATCATTCGAAGAAATCCCCGACCTCTGGACCGTCATCAACGAGGCGGGGGGCATTAATCCGCTGGGTGATTTGTCGCGGGTGACCATCATTCGGGGGGGAGACGAGGCCGGCAAGGTGGAATACGCCAACGTGAGCGATGCCCTGTCGACCGGACAAACCGGGAAGCTCCCCAAGATACGGCGCGAAGACACGATTGAAATTCCGCGGTCTCCGGCCAGTATACCCCAACCCACGCTGGTTCAACCGACGGCTCAGAAAAACTTTGTGTACGTCGTCGGTGCGGTCGTTCGCCCCGGTCCGATAGAATTTCAGGATAATTCGGACATTCTTGATATCCTCGCTTTGGCCGGCGGACCGGCCGTTAACGCGGATATGAAAAAAACCACACTGATCAGCAAGGATGGGTATTACGCCCAGACTCTTCAGGTGAACCTTGAAGAGTACGCCAAAACCGGCCGTCCCGCCCGTTACGTGGTGCGAAAGGAAGACACCTTTGTGGTTCCGGCCAAGGGCCAGGGATTCCTGGGCGTTGGGCTGGGGACGGTGGCCGGTCTCGCCGGAACCGCGACGACACTGATTCTGTTGATTGATCGTCTGTCTTCCAGGACCAGTACGACCACCGCCAGATAACTCGGACGAAGTAACCGAAGTCGACACATGGAAACATATCGGGTTACAAGCAAAGTTCGCGATCACGACCGCGAGTATCTCATCCAGACGACGAACGATCCTCAAGTCGGCGCGGTCGCCACGACCGTGTATGTCAACGGCGTGCAGAAAGAAGTCACGAACTGCCCGCACCCCGGCGATGTCGCCGCGCAGGAAATACTCTCGCTGGTCAAGCTTACCCACGGCGAAAAAAAGAGCGAGATCGAACACCTGCTGAAGGCGTACCGGAACGCGCTCGACAAGGGTTCACCCGAAGGGTTGCATCATCTGGGCACGGCGTTTTTCTACAAAGGGTTTTTGGAGGAAGCGCTGGAGCTGTTTTCTTCGGCCGTGGCCGCCAAGCCTGACTCTCATGAAGCGTTCAATTATCTTGGCCTGACCGAGATGACGCTGGGCCGGATCGACCAGGCGATTAAGTCGCTGTCGCGCGCGGTGGAACTCCGCCCGGCCTTTGCCGATTACCGCAACAATCTGGGCGAAGCGTACTTGGCGAATAACGTTCCCAAACGGGCGGTGCTTGAGTTCGAGCAGTCCATCAGTATTAACATGTACTATGCCGACGCCTATCTGAATCTTGGCCTGGCGCATCTCCAGCAGGAATTGAATTACCCCGGTCAGGAGAATGCGTCGACCGCGCGGGCGCGTATCGCCGATTGTTTCCGCAAGGCGGCTCTTATCTATGGCGGGTTTAACACGCCGCAGTATGACGAGGGAATGGCGGCGCTGGCCCAGATGGACCTGCCACGCGCCATGGCGATCTTCAAGCGGATTCGCGAAACCAAGAAGGAAAACCATCGTCGCGAGTTCTCCGGTTTTTACATGAAGTTCGTGATGTTCCCGGAGCTGGTTTCAGAAAAGGTGGTCTCGGACCGCATTGAATTCTTGAAGGCGGAGATCGGCAAGAATCCTCATTATGTCGATCTTCACGCCGAACTCGCCCACTGCTATTTAGAGCAGGCCCGGCTGGCCTGGCAGGAAGCGATCGAACAGTTCCGCAAGAGCGCCGAAATCAATCCGGGTCTGCCCAAGGTTCGGGTGGCGCTCGACGTCACCGAAAAGATTTACGCCGGTATTTCGCAGGCGATGACTCGCATTTCGGAGAAAGGATAGCCGCGCATGTCCAACGGCCTGTCGGTCATAGATTTTTTCAACATGGAGACGGATTTTGCCACTGAATTCCGCCGCCTCTTGCACAGCATCCGAAGTCTCCAGACCGAGCAGGAGATAAAGGCCGTCATGGTGACATCGGCGATGCTGTCCGAGGGGAAGTCGACCGTCGCCGTATTCCTGTCGTTGACCGCCGCCCGAAAGGGAATGAAAGTGTTGATTCTGGATTCCGATCTGCGCCGGCCAAGCGTGCACCGGTTCTTCGGCCAAAACCGCGATAATGGGCTTGCCGAAGTGCTTTCCGGTGAGGCCGTGGCCAAAAACGTTATTCGTAAGACCAGTCTTGACAAGCTGGACATCATCTGTGCCGGCCGGGCCGTGCCCAATCCGTCGGAGCTGTTCGATTCGCGCGCCATCGGCAACGTGATCACGGAAATGAAATTTTATTACGACCTGATAATCGTCGATTCGCCTCCCGTCATCCCGGTGTCTGATCCCATGTTGCTGGCCCAGGAAGTTGACGGTGTCGTGCTGGTGGTCAAGGCCGGGGCGACCCAGCGGGAGGTGGTCAGCCGGGCGACTGAAATTCTCCGCTCGCAGAGCCGCAAACTGCTGGGCGTGGTGATGAACAACATGAATGGACAACTGCCGTACTATTACGACTACAGCCACTACGGGTACGACTACGCCCCGCGTCCACAGGACCTGGCTCGCCCCAAGTCTTCGCGAGCCGAGCGGGCCGCCTCATCCAAAGGCCATAAATCGAACGCCTCTCAGCCCAAGTCGGAATAAGCTCCCCCGCATTCGGGTGACGCCATGATGACCACGCGAAACGTTCTGACGGTCGATCTTGAAGAATGGTTCGTGGTCGAAGTACTGGCCGGACGATTTAAGCCCGAAGAATGGCCATCCCTTCCGGCAACCGTATCGCGCAACACCCACCGCCTTCTGGAGCTGTTCCGCCGCAAGGACCGTCGCGCCACGTTCTTTGTCCTCGGCTGGTGCGCCGACCGGTATCCGCAGTTGATGCGGGATATCGTTGACGCCGGCCACGAAATCGCCTGCCACAGTTTTTATCATTCCCGGGTCGATGCCATGACGCCGGAGCAGTTTCGCGAAGACACCCGGCGGGTGGCGCAGGCGGTGACGAGCGCCACCGGCGTCAAGCCGATCGGGTACCGGGCGCCCAGCTGGTCGCTCAGTCCTTCGACGTCATGGGCTTTCGAAATTCTGGCCGACTTGGGGTTCGAATACGATAGTTCGATATTTCCAATTAAGCATGATCTCTACGGCGTGCCACAGGCGCCGCGTAAGATATTTCGGATGATATTACCAAACGGGCGTTTTTTGTGGGAAATCCCGGCCTCGACCATACGCTTTCTGGGGCAGAATTTGCCGGTGACGGGCGGCGGGTACCTGCGCCACTCCCCCTATTGGTACTCCCGGGCGATGATCCGGCGGCTCAACCGGGAGGGACTGCCGGCGGTGGTGTATATTCACCCCTGGGAACTCGACCCCGATCTTCCGCGCATCGAAGGACTTTCCGCTCTGCAACGATTTCGGACCTATGGGTCTACGTCGGTGCTGGCCATGAAGCTCGAACGACTGCTGGGCGACTTTGATTTCACTCCGATGGCCGAGTATGTGACATCGATGACCCGCCGCAAGATCGGCTTTGAGCACGGTTGAGGGGGTTGCGTCGGGGAGACCCCCCTGAATAAATCCTTGACCTTCGGGTGTATAAGGGTTGAGATTACCGGCAGACGCGAAGCAGACGGAAAGAGGACAAGGAGAGCTGATATATGAAGAAACTACTGACACTTGTGGCGGTGCTGTTGCTGGCGGTCG
>JBGOTX010000272.1:0-3868 GCA_041476705.1 Candidatus Zixiibacteriota bacterium | reverse complement strand
CAGACCGCTTGTGGAGTCAACGTACGATGAATAGTTGTTTGCAACGGTATACCAGCCGTGCACCTGGCCGGTAATCACAAGCTTGCCGTACGAGTTTTCAGCATAGTAGTCGGTCATCGAGCCGGTGGGATTACCCCCCGGCTGACCTTTTCTTGAAAACAGAATTGAATCAAACGCGTGCGGCGTGCCGATCGCCGGGGCGTGCAGAATCCCCGCCGTGGGAGTAGTGTACGTAGTATCGTAGTAGTGAAAATCAGGAAAATCGACTAAGATGACAGGTACGAGCAATGTTTCTACCACTTGCGCACTCGCCGCCATTCTTAGAAGATGCTTCGGGCTGGTCAGATAATTATCCAGCACCGGCTGACACCCTCCGGCCGCTCTGAATGCCGCCAGGTTGGCCACCACTTTATCCCAGGTTCCGTCGGCTTTGAACTTGGCAATTGCTTCTTCGGTTGGCGCCACCGCGTATCCGGTGACGGCTAATCCAGCGACCGTTACAATAATCGCGATACCCCTCCGGGCAGATTGTGAAAACATACCCTTGGATTTCCTCTGTTTTTTTTGTTTCACCACACCATCCATCGAAATGGCCTTCCCTTGGACAACAGTATAACACCGAAGGGGTTCATCGCACCAGCACCATTTTCTTCGATCGCGCCTCCGTCCCGGTGGCTAACCGGTACAGATACACGCCGCTTGCCGCCTCTGAGCCGCGATTATCGCGACCGTCCCACTCAATACGGTGGTTTCCGGCGGGAAGATACCCGTCAACCAAAGTGCGGACTTCCTGTCCGAGCACGTTATACACCCGCAAATCGACGGTCGACGGACTGGCCAAGCTGAAAGATATGGTTGTGCTTGGGTTGAAGGGATTCGGATAGTTCTGCTCCAGATCGAATCCCGCAGGCAGGTTGGCAAACGGATCGTCGACCCCGGTCGGCGAAGCAAAAATGGTCTGGGCTTCGGCGGCTTTGCCGAGCAGATCCCCCAGATTGTCGGCCGCCACAAAGGCAAATGCGACTTGTGAGGAGTCTCCCGAATATAGATCGATGGCCGATGAGGAGAGTATGAACATCCGATCGGCGGAACTCCCCGAAGCCGTAATATTGATCCCCGCCCGCGACACCTGGTCAAACAACTCGGTGCGGGTGAATCCGTGCTTACTGCCGATGTTATCGACGGTCTTGAACGAACTGACATTTTTCAAACCGACCACACCGACATACGGTCCTCCGGCGGTGGTCTGCCAGATTAGATTCAGGTTGGATTCATATCCGATGGAATCAGCCGTCCCAAGATCGAAATCGGCCAGAAATCCCAGGTACAGTCCGGTCAGCTTGTCCGGCGAAGTGTTGAGCATCCGGTACTTGACGAACAGCATATCCGCCCGGTCGGGGGCCGAGAAGTCAACGGTCTCCTGGTCTATGGTGATTGGAATCGGGATCGCCGAACGGGAATCAGCAAACCGCCCCTGCCAGTGCGTTCCGCCAACGACATCGGTCCATCCGTGGAGCGGTGACACCGGGAGAAAGTCCGTATTACGCAGTTTGCCGAGCGAGTCGCGCACGGCGCTCGATATTTGCAGCGAATTGCGGCCGACAATGATGCCCCCTTCGAAGAGCAGGTTGGGGCCGTTGTGATACCGGAACCCGGCGGCCCCGGTGTTGTAGATCGAACCGGGGGCAAGTCCGAACTGGCCGAAATCAGATACGGCCACGTTCAGGTTGGACGCCGAATGCGCGGCGATCGTGCCGGGAGGGGTTACTCCGCACACCAGTGAAAAATCAATGGAATCATACACGGCGCCACTGGGCTGAGTGATATACAGACGGAACGGGACAACTGTTCCGTGCGGCACTGAGTCGGCAAAAGTCACCTGGAATATGGGTTGGGCCACGGCCGTCGAACCACCGATGCCAAAGACAAAAGATGTGGTCGAAGTCGACACCTCAGCGTCGCCTGAGACCAGCGGCACGAGCACGCCGCCGACCTGATCGATCTGTGAGGTGGTGTTGGTCAGCGTAATTTCGAGGCCGGTCGTCTGTCCCGGCATCGCCACCCCGGAGCCGGTGAAATGTCGATACACCAGATTGAAACCGGTATGATTGGGAAGCGGGAGAAAATCAGTCAAACGGGAAGCATCCACAAAGCCATGACCATAATCGTTGTCCTCTCCCGGCGTGCCAAGATCGCGCGCCGACTGCAGGAGAGCTTCCTTGATTTGGGCCACGGTCGCTTCCGGATTATACTGGCGCATCAGCGCCACCAATCCGGCGATATACGGCGCCGCCATCGATGTCCCGCTCATGTAGACGTACGTACTTCCCTTGGTCGAGGATCGAATATTCACGCCGGGTGCCACTAATTCGGGCTTGATCTGAGTGGCGTCACAACTCGATGGTCCCCGGCTGGAAAAGCCCGCAATGGTAAGGGACTGATCGACGGCTCCGACGCAAAACGCGTTAATCGCGGAAGTCGCTCGGTCGGCGGGCTGACGAATGGTCGCCGCATTGGGGCCTTCGTTGCCGGCGGCGAAAATCGTGACGATCCCGGCCGCTTCCACATTGTCGATGGCCGCGCTGAACGTCTGATCGCACACCGGGAAAATACCTTTGGGAATCCCCCAACTGTTGAGGATGACGTCGGGAACATCATCGGTCGTCGCCGTGTCGCCATCGGGATTGAGCACCCACTGATACGCCAGAAGAATATCGCCGATCGTCAGGTTAAGCGACTTTCCCTGATCGATCACTCCGGCCGTAATCCACTGGGCATCGGGCGCGACACCAAACGTATCGGCGGGCGTGGAGCCGACCATAATGCCCATCGTGTGCGTTCCATGCCCTGCCCGATCGAACGGCAGAGAGTCCGGCTTGACAGTTGAAAACCATGCGGAGCGGAGACTGGTGTACTGACCGCGCCATTTTCCGACCAACGCCGGATGAGACTGCTGGACACCTGTGTCGAACGAACAGACCAGCCGTCCCTTGCCGGTCAGCCCGCGCCGCCACAAAGCCGGCACGTTCAATTGATTCAACTCCGTAGCTACCGCCGTCGATAACGCCGGCGCCGGCGATTCACTTACCGGCGTGACCAACTCCAGTTGGGCGTTGGGTACGACCAGTCGGACGCCGTCCATTAAGGACAGTTCGTTTAAGGCCGAACGCCGGATGGTGGCAACATACGCCGGCACTACCCAGAGCCGCACCAATGGAACGGAAGAATGCGCCGAAAGAAATTGCGACACCGGGCCATCGGATGCCACGGTGCGGGTTTTCAGCGACCGACTGGTGGTCTTGATCCGTTCATCGCGCGTCAGGCCGGGGCGGGCCGCGGCCGACTGTATCTGGAGCGATGACTGCTGATCCTCCAGAAATACGATGACGGCTACCTCCCGGTCGGGCGACACGGAATCAGCCATAAGTCGACTTAGAGCAGGTGAAAGATCGGCTCGGGCGAAAGATGTCGAGACAGTTGTCGCCGACAGCAGAATCGTGAGCAATCCGAAAAACAACGCATGACGTATTGTTCTGGTAGTTGTCATTTTGTTCACCTTCCGAGAGGGTCTTGAGCAAAGGGTATGCCGCCCCAGACAGGGTGAAACGGTATGCAATAAGGGACTATAAACACCCTTTTATACCGTGCATCTATCCGTTATGCAATGCGTTACGGAAGGTAACTGGAGGCCAATTTGCGCCTGTCTGATCCCTGACGAATGCAGGATATGCAACGGCCTGCCCGGCCACCGCGCGACGGCAATCGAGTTGCAGGTTTTTACATTCCCCGGTTTGGCCGACGGCATATATTCGTACGAAATGCCTGAATCACGGTCATCACGCCCGATTTGGATTTCGGTAGCAAGTGT
>JBGOTX010000271.1:0-3872 GCA_041476705.1 Candidatus Zixiibacteriota bacterium | reverse complement strand
GTCAATCGACGGCAGTTCATATCAAGCACATATTTAATCGTTGGGCCATCGGGCGGTTCACGGTATCAGGCGAAGGAACCGGCGCTTGCCGACCTTCAGAATCGTGGGGGTTGTCGGCCACAGAAATTCGTGTTTCGGGTCCTTGATCGGATGGTCAAATTGGATATCCGACTTCTCGGAAACAATATGCACACTGCCGGAATCGATCAGCCCGCGCGCCTCACTTGACGATTTGCACAGCCCGGCCTTGGTCAGGAGATGAACCAGATAGACTTTGTCGGTATCCAGACCCAGCTTTGCCGCCTGCTCGCGAGAAAACTCCTCGATTTCATCCGGCAGCTGTTTCTGCGAGAATATCCGTTCAAATTCTTCGCGGGCCGCTTTCCCCGCCCCGGGTTCGGCGTACATTTCAACGAGTTCCTCGCCCAGTTCCTTCTTGAGCGCCATCGGGTTGATATCCGGGTGCGATAATTGCTGTTTGATATCTTCAAGCCGCTCCAATGCGACCTCTGTTGTCAGTTCGAAATACTGATATATGAGCCGGTCGGGGACCGACATGACTTTGCCGAACATTTCGCGGGGGGGGTCGGTGACGCCGATGTAGTTGCCCAGCGATTTGGACATCTTCTTCTCGCCATCCAGCCCGACCAGAATCGGCATAGTCAGGATCACCTGCGCCTCCTGACCGTACGCCTGCTGAATCGTGCGCCCTGCCAGGAGATTGAATTTCTGTTCGGTCGCACCCAGTTCGACATCCGAGCGGATGGCCACCGAGTCGTACCCCTGCATGAGCGGATAGAACAGTTCATGTACGGAAATCGGCGTATTGCTTTTCATGCGGGCGGCGAATTCGTCCCGTTCGAGCAATCTGGCCACCGTAAAAGTCGTCGCCAGATGCATGATCTGCTGAAAATCCATCTTCTCAAACCACTCGCCGTTCCGTCGAACCTCGGTTTTGGAGCGGTCAAGAATCTTGAAGAATTGTTGTTGGTACGTTTCGGCGTTCTCCATGATCTTATCGTAGCTCAACTGCGGCCTGGTGGCTGACTGCCCCGACGGATCCCCGATCAAGCCGGTATAATCGCCCACTATCAGCACAATCTGGTGTCCGAGGTCCTGAAATTGTTTGAGCTTGCGGATTCCGACGGCGTGTCCGAGATGGATATCCGGTGAGGTTGGATCAAACCCCTGTTTGACCCGAAGCGGCTTGTTCTCTTTGATCGAGCGCGAGAGTTTGGCGCGAAATTCATCTTCCGGCAAAAGATCAACCGCCCCACGGGATATAACCTTCCATTGATTCTCAAAATCCGCTGATTTGGCCTCAATCTTCATGACATACCCTGCAAAAAAAATAAAACGCTCTCAACGCGACGGCATATAACCACAGAGAGGTCACCCGACCGGACTGAGTGTCCCTTTCATCGAAAGGATGGAGAATACGGAACACCCGCAAAAAAAGCAACCTTTTATCCCCAAACGTTTTAGCTTGACTCGCCCGGGGCCTCAATGTAAATACCCTCCCTATGTCAGTTAGTCTATACCCAACATCCCCGGAGGGTCGCAAGCGGCTGGTCAGATTGATCGTGCTGACCGGGCTTTTGTTTTGCGTCCTGCTCCTGTATGGCGCAGTGGAAATGTACCATGTGTACAATTCCGACCTGCCGTCATTCGAGGCCTTGCACAATATTGAACCGAACCTGAGCACCAAGCTGTATGATCGCAACGGTATCCTTCTTAAAGAGTTCTACACCGAAAACCGGGCGCTGACACCGCTCAGCGAGATGCCTCAGCCACTGGTGCAGATGCTGATCGCGTCGGAGGACCGGGAGTTCTACGAGCACTGGGGAATCAACATTCGACGGACCTTCATGGTGGCGGCCACCAATGTTTTGCACTGGCGGCTGGAAGCAGGCGCTTCTACGCTCACTCAGCAACTGGCTCGGATGCTTTTCCTGTCGCCTCGCAAGACGCTCGAACGGAAGGTCAAGGAGGCCCTCACCGCCGTGAAACTGGAACGGACATACTCGAAGGATGAGATCATCGAGATGTACCTGAACCAACATTATTTCAGCCACGGCGCGTACGGCGTGGCGGCGGCGGCGCGAATGTTTTTTGACAAGCGCGTGGTCGACCTCAACGTCAATGACTGCGCCATCATCATCGGTCTGCTCAAAGCTCCGAATATCAATTCCCCGCTGAACAGCAAGGAGAAGTCGCTCCAGGCCCGCAACCGCGTCCTGTATTCCTACTTTGAATTCGGGGGTCTGACCCAGGCACAATTTGACTCCTGCAAAGCGGCCCCGCTCGAAATTGCCCCGCCCGAAGAAAAGGAAGGAATTGGGCCGTATTTTACCGAGACCATTCGCCAATACCTGTATCAGAAATACGGCGACACTCTTCTGTACTCCGGCGGCCTTCGGGTAATGACGACCCTTGACGCCGGCCTTCAAAAAATCGCCGAACGCGCTCTTCACGCCCGGATAGATTCTCTGCGGGCGAAGATCGACCGGAACATGAGCATGGATAATCCACAGTATACCGAAAATCTACCGGACACGGTTGACGCGCACGGCGATTCCATCCGTGCCTTCAAGAAGGTGCAGGGTGGGTTTCTGGCGATGGACAATCAGACGGGTGATATCATTGCCATGGATGGCGGCCGGTCGTTCGATAAGACCAAGTTCAATCGGGCCGTGCAGGCGCTTCGTCAGCCGGGATCGTCATTCAAGCCCTTCGTGTATACGGCCTGTATCGAAAACGGCTTCAAAACGACCGACATTGTCGATGACAATCCGATCGTGCTCGATATCCCCGGCGCCAAGCAGTGGCGGCCGCACAATTTCGACGACAAATTCATGGGGCCGATCACGCTCCGCACCGCGTTGGCTCAGTCGCGCAACCTGGCGGCGATCCGTTTGCTCTTGAAATTGGGCCCGCAGGAAGCGGTGTACTATGCCAAACGGTTCGGGATCACCTCCCCCCTGTCCCCGGTACCATCGTTGGCAATCGGTACGAGCGAAGTTCGCATGACCGAGATCGTCCCCGCTTTTTCGGTCTTTCCCAATAAGGGAATCAAAGTGCCGACTCGAATGATTTTGAAAATCATCGACCGGTACGGGCAGGTGCTTGAAGACAATACGGCTATCAAACGGGATGAAGTTCTGGCGCCGCAGACCGCTTTTATCATGACCGATATGATGCGGTCGGTGGTCGACGAAGGCACGGGTATTCGCGCCCGAGGTATGGGGTTTACGCGGCCGGCCGGCGGCAAGACCGGCACATCGGACGAGTTCTGCGACAATTGGTTTATCGGCTTCACGCCGCAGATCACGGCCGGAGTTTGGCTGGGGTTTGATGACAAAACCTCACTGGGACGCAATGAGGAGGGTTCTAAGAACGCCGTCCCGGTCTGGGCCGAGTTCATGATCGCCGCGCATGATTCCCTGCCGATCATGGATTTCGAGGAACCGGAAGGGATTGTGCATCTCGATATCTGCCTCGAATCCGGTGAATTGGCGACCGACCGGTGCATCAATGTACGCAACGATGTGTTCAAAATTGATAATCAACCGACCGCGGTCTGCCATTTACACCCGTCGCATGGACGGTATGTTCCCCGCCCGGACCAGCGCCGGAACAACCCCGAAGACACCGCCTCCGACCGAAACCACTTCTGATCTGGTCTTGACAGCAAGACCTATACCTGATAGTTTCCGCCTTCAGGTCTGTCGCATACGGCAATAGCTCGGGCTGAAACGCCGGGATTCAGACAGACACCGTCTGTGCCGGAGTGGTGAAACTGGTAGACGCAGAGGACTCAAAATCCTCCGGTCGCAAGACCATGTCGGTTCGATTCCGACCTCCGGCATTCT
>JBGOTX010000270.1:0-3883 GCA_041476705.1 Candidatus Zixiibacteriota bacterium | reverse complement strand
GTCTTCCGACAGACGAAGAATCTTGGCGGTGTGCATGCGGCTATTGGCGCCGAACCCCATCAGGCCGCGGAGGACCGTCGCGCCGGCCATGCCGCGCTTACGGGCTGATTCGACGATGACTTCGTACAAGGGGCGCCCATTATGTTTGTCGCTCTCGCCTATAAAAATGCGCAATAGTTCGGCTTCGTTTGGCAGTTGCATATCCATTCCCTCTTACACTAATCTTCCAAGGAAGAGACCGGCGAAAAAAACAATAATCCCGAGGATATTCTGAGCCAGAATATTGGCTACGGCTGGCCACCACTGGCTGTCGCGCAGGAACTCCGTGGTCTCAAAGACGAACGATGAAAAAGTCGTGAACGATCCGAGAAACCCGATTAAGATCACCGATCGTATTTCTGACCGGATCAGCAACCGCTCTTCGGCCAGCGCCCAGATAATCCCAAAAATGAAACAGCCGGTCAGATTGACCGCCATCGTCCCCCAGGGGAAGGTTGCGCCGGTTGCTTTCTGGACAACACCTTGCAGGCCGTAGCGACTCAGTGTGCCGACAGCGCCGGCCAGCATGAGCAACAAAATCTTGTACACGATAAGACTACCCTCATGCGGGTTGAAGAGGAGTCATCAGCCCTGGCGGCAGTCAATGGGAGACTCCATTCCCGGTGTCGCCCTAATGTAACGACCCGACGCCGTCTGTCAAGGACCTAAAATGCCGGCCCGGAACTTCAGCGCCATTTTTCAGTTGAAGGATGTGTGTTGATAGACCACAATTCCGTCATCCGGCGCACGCCGTGACGGCCGGGTCGATCGACAATGAATTCAGACAAATCAGTTAACACGCACTCATACAAGGAGAGGATGAGATGAACGAAGACCGCAGAAGTTTTCTGAAGCAGGCCTCGGGCACGGTTATGTCCGGGGCGCTTCTGGCCGCACCGCTTGCGGCTATTGCGCAGTCGACCGGCGGAGCCGCGCCCGCCACAGAAATCAAACCGCTTGGCGCGCTGACTAAACACGAACTGCCCAAACTTCCGTACGATTACAACGCGCTGGAGCCGCATATCGATGCCCAGACGATGATGTTGCATCACGACAAGCATCATCAGGCGTATGTCGACGGGCTCAACAAAGCCGAACTGGAACTGGCCAAAGCGCGCGGGGCCGGAGATTTTGCTCTGATCCAAAACTGGTCGCGGTCGCTGGCCTTCAACTATGGCGGACATTTCCTGCATTCGCTTTTCTGGTCGATCATGTCACCCAGTTCCGGCGGTGCACCCTCAGGCGCACTGGGTGATAAGATCAGGGAAGATTTCGGATCATTCGATGTCTTCATGAAGCAATTCAGTGAGGCGGCGGCCAAGGTCGAAGGCGGTGGCTGGGCGGTGCTTCATTATCGCAAGCTGGACAACCGGCTGGTGATCGGGCAGATCGAGAGTCAGCAGAAGATGGCGCACTGGGGTGCAACCCAGTTGCTCGCGCTCGATGTCTGGGAGCATGCCTATTACCTGAAATATCAGAACAAGCGGGCAGATTATATCAAGGCCTGGTGGAATGTGGTCAACTGGAACGCCGTGTCGGACAATCTGGCGAAGGGGATGAAGTAAAACAGCCGATAAATGAGCAGTATCGTGGCGTCAGGTGCCCTCACCTGACGCCAGGTTTTTGTAGGTCGGGTTCTGAGGGAGCTTTAGCGACCGATAAACCCGACATCTTGATCATTGAACCACAAGAACTGTCGGGTAGCCGAACCGCCTCGTCAACCCGACCGGGGAGGACTCAATTTGTTTTTGTCGCCGCGGAAAAGGGATGAGTCCACCAATGGCGGGCGAGTCACGCTCTTTTGTCACCCCGGCCCAGGGATGAGCGAAGCGAATCTCGCAGAGCCGGGGCCCAGCAGGAAAATACGAAATCAAAGCTTGGTGCCAATATGCTCTTGCTGGACCCCGGGTCTTCGCCCGGGGTGACAGATAGAGATTTTAGCCGCGCAGACGGGATTGACGTACACGAGCACTTGATTGCGAGTGTCGCCGTCACCCTGAGCTTGTCGAAGGGTCTTGCTTCGCCTCCGCTCGATCCGATCCACGAGTCTACAACCCCGTGACGCTGACTCCCGCCGGATATTCGATCCGGTAGGGAATTGCTACCATCGCCGAATCACCGGGAGCGACCGTCACCGACCAACTCGCTTTACCGCTGGCATCAGTAGTAGCCGGCTTCGGCAGAATGTCACCCATTGTGATTTTCACCCGATTGTCTTGGCTTAAAGGGAGGGGCTCTTCCAGATTTATCGATCGAACCGTCTTACCTCGATTCAACAGCTTGATTGAAACCGTTTGGTCGATCTTAATTTTGTCACCTGATTGGCTTCGCTTGTAGTTGAGAATCTTCCGTTCAACTTTCATCGAATTATCAACTCCAAACGGCAGGTCAAAAGTCTGTTCAGGCACGACCAGCGCTCCCAGAGTGGCGTTGCCGATAAAGTCGGCGTCGGCGAAGAGCGCCACCAGTCCGGGCATGAGCGGGGCCTGGTTTTGATTGGTGATCGTCAATCGTCGGTAAGCACCTTCGAGCAGACGCGGGCGGCTGATCAATTCAGTTTTCTGGGAGAGTCTGTATTGGGCTATGCTGGTGCGCACTGCTTTTTCTCCCGATGGAACGGTCTCCGGACGCTGGATGACAAACGATGTTTGAAAAGCCGAGGCGATCACCCCCGAAACGAGCGTCAAGTTTTGTGCAAATTGGCCGCCGAGCGGATCGTTGATAGGAACGCCGTCAACGATATAAGCAACTTCTCCCGCTTTGCCGCCTCTAATGAACACTTCGCCCTTGGCATTTCTTTCGACACCTGCCACTTGCCCCAGCAGGTCGTCGACGTTCTGGACGGGTTTGGTCTTGATCTGTTCGGTACTGATAGTTACTTGACTACTAGTTTCGTATTTGGTTCTCGTGTTCGTCGGTGGCACCCAAATTGCCAGTTGCCACGGTTGTAATTCAGCCGGGCCGGCCTGCATTTGCGGCGCGGCAGTGGAGAGGACCAGCTCGACTTGATTCCAGTCTTCGCCGGTCCGCTGGCGGACCTCGGCATTGTAATTCAATTCGAGCGAATCGGAATCAGCGGTCAGGCGGGCATCATAGATTGGATTCCACGAAGCTCCCTGAATGATGTAATAGATCGCCAAGCTGACTTTGGCGTCTTGCGCGGCTCGAAGATCAACCTGCACCGACCGGGCGGCCTTCTGCTGTGTGCCGGCCAGAAGAGCCAGGTCTTTGTGAAGTCGCTCCAGCTTCTTATCAAGTTCGGATATTTTGGCTTCATTGACGCGAATAGAGTCGCCGACCTCGAGAAGTCGGGCGCCGACAAATCGAAAAGCGGTTTCCCACTGGCTGACTTCGAGCCCACCTTTGCTGGTTTGTTCAGACATCTTGTCACCGGCTGTCTTGGTGATCGCCATCAGGAGCGCTTTCTGACCATTGAATGCGTCCAGTCGGTCGCGAATCACCCGCTTATCGACGTTTTCGATCTGGGAAATCTGTTGGTCCAGGTCCGCCACCCTTTGTTGCGGCGCTGTTTCGGTCGTGGTCAATTTGTGACTCAGACCGAGTATCTTGACTCCGGTCCCGTCCGTGAAGAAGGCCCGAATGGATGACTCCATAAGGCCCACAGGAAGCGAATCGAGCACGACCGTGATATCCCCCTTGGCGAGGTTCAGTTCCGAGATTCTGGTGATCTTGGCCCGGTCAAGGTAGACGGTTACTTTCTTGATGGGGGCAGTGATGTTCCTGGTGGTCGCGACGGCAGTGACTCCACTTAACCCAAGAACCACAATGCCTATGAGCGCGACCGTTAGAAATTTGATACGCATGAGGTTACCTCCTCCGCTTT
>JBGOTX010000269.1:0-3887 GCA_041476705.1 Candidatus Zixiibacteriota bacterium | reverse complement strand
CAAAAAGTGAGGGGCGAGAGATTACCTTTGTCCGATACCAAGTTACAAAAATTGGCCGCTGCTGTCAACATAATTCTTCGTACAAATCCCGCGCGGGTATCGTCCAAACACCCGTCGGCAACGACCTTTTGTTCTTTGTTACTTATTTGAACACCCGACAAGGCCACACAGTTCCAGCATTTAATCGGCGCAGAAACTGCGATCCACGTTATATAGGATCGATTAGCCGTCCCCGGGTGAAGAGTATTTTGAGCCAGCACCGACTTGTCAACCAGCCGCCAATCCGTTGACAGACTTAATCTTCCACGGAAAACAACATCCCGGCATCGCCGCTATTCTGGTGATAGGTTTAGAGTTAGTCGTGTGACTATGGTCAAATCCAATAAAGAAGGCGGTAGCTGAACATGGCCACCGCCAAATGTATAGACCCAAATACCTTATCAGGAATCAGATTTGGGAGCACGAGCCCCCCGATCGAGGAAACTCCTGAGACTATCCAGAATATCAATCGGCACCGGGAATACGATCGTCGAGTTCTTTTCGGTGGCGATCTCAGTCAGCGTCTGGAGATACCGAAGCTGAATGGCGTTCGGGGCGGTGGCCATAACCTTTGCGGCATCGGCCAGCTTCTGCGAGGCCTGCATTTCACCTTCGGCGTGAATGATTTTGGCCCGACGTTCGCGTTCGGCCTCGGCCTGCTTGGCCATGGCCCGTTGCATTTCGGGCGGCAGGTCGACATTCTTGACCTCGACCACGCTTACCTTGACGCCCCACGGTTCGGTTTGCCCATCGATGATCTTCTGGAGTTCAGCATTGATCCTATCACGGTTGGTCAGCAGATCATCGAGCTGTAGCTGGCCCAAAACGGACCGTAGCGTGGTCTGCGCAATCTGCGAGGTCGCCTCGAAGTAGTTGGCGACGGAAACGATGGCGCGGTTGGCATCGATGATCTGAAAATACAGCACCGCATTTACCTTAAGAGAAACGTTGTCCTTGGTGATGACATCCTGCGGCGGGACGTCGTAGGTAATGACGCGAAGGTCAACCCGCACCATCTTGTCGACAATCGGGATCAGAATGATCAGCCCCGGTCCCTTGGCGCCGATCAGTCGGCCGAGTCGAAAAATGACGCCCCGTTCAAACTCTCTGAGCACTTTGAGCGTGTTCACCAGAATAATGATTACAAATATAACCAGCGCCACTAACACCGGAAAAGTAGTCATATCATTCACCCTTCCCTCCTATTCGATTCGTTTGACTTTTAACGTCAGGTTATTTATACCGATGACCTCGATTTTCATCCCTTCGGACAATGGTTCATCGGCTTCAAGTTTCCAGAGAGCGCCGTCGATACGAGCAAATCCATCGGCCCGAACTTCGCCCATCAACCCAATCATCGCCTGCTGGCCGGTGAACGGTCTGTGCCGGGCCGCTTTGGCCACCAGCAATACCACGAGGAACGCGACGATGCCCACCGCCAAAGCCATCGAGATGAGCACGCTTGTAGAAACTCGCAGAGTCGGATCTACCGTATCAATCAACATGAGTCCCCCCAGAAACAGCGAGACGATTCCACCTATGGTCAACAAGCCATGACTTATCACTTTGATTTCGGCGATAAACAATATGATGGCCAGAATGATGAGCGCCACCCCAGCCCAATTGATCGGGAGAGTCTGGAATGAATAGAAAGCCAGGATCAGGCAGATCCCGCCCACCACGCCGGGGAGAATCGCCCCCGGATTGTACAGTTCGAGCACGATCCCCAGTCCGCCGAGCGAAAACAAAATGAACGCCACATCCGGCTGAGTGATCATTTCGAGAAATTTCTGAACAAACGACAACTTGATGCCGATCACCTCGGCCTTCGCCAGATGAAGGATTTTCTTTCCGTCGGGTAATTCCACTTCGCGACCGTCGAGTTGTTTGAGCAGGTCGTCAAGGTTGTCGGCTCGGATATTTACGACATTGGAATCGAGCGCCTCTTTATCGGTGATCGACACCGACTGTCGCACGGCGCGCTCGGCCCAGGCCGCGTTCCGTCCCCGTTTTCCGGCGGCGGCTTTGATCTGGGCGACCGCGTCATTGGTGATCTTCTCATTCATGATCGAGTCGATCTTCTGTCCTTCCCCGCTCACCGGATGAGCGGCGCCGATATTGGTCGAGGGCGCCATGGCCGCTATGTGCGCGGCATACGTCATATACACGCCCGCCGAACCGGCGCGCGCTCCGGAGGGAGCGATATACACGCAGATCGGGGTGACGCTGTTCAAGAATCGCTTGCAGATCGACCAGGTCGGTTTGGTGAAACCGCCGGGAGTATCGAGGATCACCACCAGAAGTTCGGCGCCCGCCTTTTCGGCTTTCACCATGGCGTCGGCCAAGCGATCATCCGTGACCGCGCCGATCGCTCCGTCGATGGTAATGGTGTATACGATCGGGACGCCGGTCGACGGTTTTGGCTGAGTGGTGTCGGGGGTGACCGCAGCAATGACAACAATTTGACACGACGGTTCGCTGGTAATACTTCGAAGCAGGGCCGACAACGCCGGGAATAGCAGAAAGAGAGTACAGAACGTAAGCGTGATGATTCGTTTCATTGTCTCTACCCTCTCAATCACAAGCAATATGCCGACATTGACCTCGGCTGTCAAACTAAAACGGCAGAGTGATAATCACAGGCGGAGCGAGGCGTCGGTATATACGGGTTCACCGTCGAGCACGGTCGCGAGCACGGGCATATCGTATAATCGGGTTGCGGGCATCGTAGTCGGGTCGGCGGGAAGGATGACAAAATCGGCCGGATATCCCGGCAGGAGGTACCCACGGGAATTCTCTTCTCCTGACGCAATCGCCGGACCAACCGTAAAACCGAACAGCGCTTGAGCAACAGGCAGTGACTCTTTGAGAAAGAATTGTGTGCGGCTGTTCTTGGGCACGCGTCGCACGGCGGCGGCGATTCCGGCCAACGGGTCGAGCGGTTCGATCGGACAGTCGGAGCCAAAGGCCTGGGGAATACCGGCGTTTGCCAAAGACCGAAACAGGTAGGCGTTTCTCGCTTGACCGGCCCAGTACCTCCGCACCATCTGAACGTCGGCGGCGCAATGCGAGGGTTGCATCGACGCAACCACACCCAGCTTCTTGAATCGCGCAATATCGCTTCGGCGAATCAATTGAATATGCTCAATTCGGTGCCGCCTTCCTGGCGGGAGCTTGGGTGCGGTTTGTAGAACCTCGAGCACATTGGCCACCGCCTTGTCCCCGATGGCATGAATTGCGCAGGGGAAGCCGAGTCGGGCGGCCCGCCTGACCTGTTTCCGCAGTTCCGATTTGGTCGTGACCTCTATGCCAAAGTTGTTTTTCGACCCGTGGTATTTGTGAAAGCAGAGAGCCGTTTGGCTCCCCAGAGCGCCGTCAGCAAAAATCTTGATGCCCGCCAAGCGAAAAAACGGCGTCCCCTGACCATATGATACTTTTGCCTTCTCCAGATCACTCAGCCGTTCCACTCTCGGATACATATTCAGGCGAAGGCCGAGGCGGTTCTTTTCCGCGAGACGCTCAAGAAAACCGAATGCGTCCGGACCATCGAAGGAGTGCGCGCCGGTCACGCCGCGCCGCCATGCGCACTCGCGCGCTGAGGCCCACCATCGGTTCATATCACGGTCTGAGGGTTTGGCCACCAGTCGGTACACGAGCATAAAGGCAGGCCCCTCGCGCAGAAGTCCCGATGGCTCCCCGTTTGTCAGTCGTTCAATCCTTCCACCGTTTGGATCGGTGGTTCGGGATGAAATTCCCGCCAACTCGAGGGCCGTGCTGTTCACCCAAGCCGTGTGCTCATCTTTGGAAAAAATAAAAGCCGGGCGACCTGACGCGGCCTTATCGAGCAT
>JBGOTX010000268.1:0-3887 GCA_041476705.1 Candidatus Zixiibacteriota bacterium | reverse complement strand
GGAACTCAAACCAAATTTGAAGCAGTACTATGCGGAGGCATTTGCGTTGGCTGACGAGCTGTATGACATCAAGGTGTCCGACGATTGAGACTTCCTGCTAACCCATGAAATGGATCACACGCTCGCACGTTCACGTTGACCGGGTTGCCTGCCCCTGGTTGATCAGTCGGTTTGTCGATTCGGACGCCGAGTTTCTGTTTGTACCCAAGAGTCAAGTACTCGAAATCGCTAAACGGGAGAACGCCATTCCGTTTGATATCCCCGATGTCGAGCTTGGTCATCACGGCGATGGGTGCTCGTTCGATGCCATTATCAGCAAGTACGGTTTGACCGACAAGGCGCTCTTGCGCATGGCGAAAATCGTAAACGCCGCCGATACCGATCGCTTATCGGCCGATCCGATTGCCGCCGGACTCGAGGCGATTGCCACCGGGTACTCGCTCCGCTATCCCGATGACCATGAGAATCTCGCCCATCAATTCGAAGTGTATGATGCGCTTTACGCCTGGTGTCGGTTGCAGGAGAAGTAGACAACTTGCACCGAATGGTTGTCGGGTAGCTCGTTCGGCTGTCGCCGAACTTCGCAACGCCGACCTACAAGAATTAAAACTAAAAGTCAAGACGTGGCAGACGAGGACGGCCGCCACGCACAGACACGAGACTCTTGCCGTCATCACCGTCACCCGCTACATTTGACCGCGTGCTCATAGACCGTCTCTTCACACCGCTGGCCATTGGCCACAAAATCACCCTCGCCAACCGTTTGGTTATGGCGCCGATGACCACCACATCGGGCGAGCTCGATGGATCGTTTTCAGCCGAAGAAATCGCGTATCTGGCGCGGCGTGCGGCCGACGGAATCGGACTTGTCATGACTCCCGCCTGCTATTGCCACAAGAGCGGCCATTCGTTCAGCCGTCAGGTTGGGTGTCACACCGATGACCTGCTCGGGTCGCTTTCCCGGTGCGCCGAGGCGATCAATCAACATGGCGCGGCATCGTTTCTACAGATACATCACGGCGGGAACGCCGCGCGATCAGAGTTCAGCGGTCAACCACCGCTTGCGCCGTCCGCCGTATTTGGCAGGCGCGGCCGCTCGGAGCTTCCCCGCGAACTGACCGAAAATGAAATCTGGATGATAATCGAAAGTTTCGCGCAGGCCGCCGGTCGGGCCAAACGAGCGGGATTTACCGGTATCGAACTTCACGGGGCCAACACATACATTATTCAGCAGTTCTTCTCACCGTTTACCAACAAGCGGACCGGCCGCTGGGGCGGAGAACGAGTGTGCGCCACCTGCCGCGAGCATAAACAACACGATGCGCTGGAGATTTGCAGTCGTCTGGAAAACAGAGCCCGTTTCGCGCGCGAAATCGTGAAAGCAGTTCGCGCCGAAGTCGGCCCCGAATATCCGATCTGTTATCGTATCTCGCCCGAAGAACCCGATCCCGATGGGTACTCGACCCGCGACGCGATCGAACTGGTGAATCTGCTGATTCGCGACGGTGTCGACATTGTGCATGTCTCTTCGTGGGAGTACGGCCAGGGGGTCCGCAACGATTACCCGCCCGGTTCGCATCCGACAAAAATGATGCGCGACGCTTTGCCGCCGCACATACCGGTGATTGGGGTCGGCTCCATTCAGACGCCCGCGCAGGCGGTGCGGGTGCTCGATGATGGGGTTGATCTGGTCGCGCTCGGTCGCATTCTACTTCTGAACGCCGACTGGGTCAGCAAAGTCAGCACCGGACGTTCGGATTCTCTCCGGATGAAATTGAATTCGGAAGCGGAGCGTCAGGCGCTCGAAATCCCTTCCTGCATGCGTGAGTATACCAGCCGGTCGATCCCTATCGCCGAGAGATAATGATGATGGCCGCATTTCAGGCGGCCGGAGTCATTCGAATCAGGAGAGGGGAAGAAAGAAATCTGGTTGCGCCGCCAGAGCGGCAAACCGAGGGTTTGATCGAAGCGGGTTCAACAAAGGCATCGTGCGTAACATTCCTGACACAGAGGACGATGGAATCGTTCGCAGACGTTCAAGATGATCAATCGCCTTCTCATGTTCTCCGGTCAGTACGCACACTATCGACAGGTACATCACGTAGTCGGCACCGACTAGCGCGTCCAACTCGACCGGGGTTAGTTCACAGGCCCGCTCTGCCCAGGCCAGAGCATTGGTCTTATCATTTCGAAAGGCCCACGCGAGTCCCAGGCGCGACAACGCGTAGCCGTCGTTGGGATTCTGCTCCGCTACCTGCGTCAGCGTCACGCAGACGCCGTCGAAATACCCTTCAGCCGCTTCCGGTCGGTCGAGACGCCAATTGAGATACCCCTTGAACAATAGAAAATCCACAGTTCGTCCGTCAACGACCTCGAGACGTTTGAGCGCCTGTTCGGCTCCGCCGCAATAGGCCGAGAAGACTTCAAGCGTGGGCAGATCGCGGACACATTGCGCAACGCTGACCATTTTTGCCGCTTCCTGAAACGTTTCGACTGCCTTGGCCATGTCACCGGTGCCATGCAAAATTATCAGTGTCTTTGTGTTATAGTGATCCGCCCAATCGGGTTGAAGGAGTATAGCGCGATTGATAAGAGCGAGCGCCTTATCGTAGTGACCGCATATGCTGTATGAAATCGCCTGATTGGCATGTAGTACCGGACTGCGCGGGTCAATCAGTAGGACGCGATCGATTGCGGCGATCGATTCTTTCCATTCTCCCCGTCGTCGCGAAATGAATCCCAGCGCGCTCAGCGCCGAGCTGTTGTTTGGCTGGGCCTTCAGCGCCACCTTGAAATGGCTGAGCGCCTGCTCGTAGTCCCGCTTCCCCTGATAGTAATAGTACCCCAGCGCGACCTGACCATCGACCAGATCCGGAGCGAGAGCCAGTCCGCGGTCGATCGCCTCGCGGGCCTTGAACAGCAATGATTCGTTCCGGTCGAAGAAGAAATACAGGGCGACTTGTGCTCGCCCGAATCGGACGTGAGCGGCCGCAAACTCCGGATCAAGTTCGATGGCCTGACCGTACAAATCAATCGCCTTGCGGATGTCCTCGGGGGCTATACTGTGAGGATAACACTCTGTCGCCTTCAAGTATAAGTCATACGCTTCCAGATTGGTGGTCATCCCGCTCGGATGCAGGGATTTTTTTGGGCCGCCCAGCAGGGCCACACCAAGCGCTTCCGCCACTTTTTCGGCGATCTCCGATTGTACCGCAAACACCTGATCCAACACCCGATCGTAAGATGCCGTCCAGGTATACGTCTCGTCCGCCACTTGAACCAGTTTGGTGCTGATGCGAAATCGGTGCGGCGTGGACGACGTGTCCCAGCGTATCGATCCCTGCAATAAATATGACGCTCCAAGTTCCTGGCCAATCTCTTTGATTCGCTTGGTCGTGTTCTTGTACTGTAGACTGCTTGAATGGGCAATGACCCTCAAATCGCCGAGCTGGCCCAGCCGCGAAACAATCTCATCGCTGATACCGTCTACGAAATACGCCTGCTCCGGCGTGCCACTATTTTCAAACGGCAATACCGCGATGACTTTCCGCGATGCGCGCGGGGGCGTCGATATTCCTCCGCTGATATCCTGCCTGAGACGTTTCAGGTCGGCCAAAAGGTCCGAAGCGGTCTGGTAGCGATGGGCGACCTCTTTTTGCAGTAACTTGCTGACGAGTCGATCGAGGTCGACAGGCACGCCGGATTTGAACCGCGCCAGCGGCTCGGGAATTTCTGACACAATGGCATGCATGGTGGCGGCGTCGGTATCTCTCTTGAACGGCGTCCGACCGGAGATGAGTTCATACAAGACGGTGCCAAGCGAGAAGAGGTCTGATCGCTGGTCGACTGCTTTCCCCTGAACTTGTTCGGGCGACATGTACGCAACT
>JBGOTX010000267.1:0-3906 GCA_041476705.1 Candidatus Zixiibacteriota bacterium | reverse complement strand
TGATGATGTGGTCGAGTCGACCTCCCTGCCGATTCTGCCGCTCAAGGGTGTGGTGGTCTATCCGTATTTGATCACTCCGCTCATGATTCAGGATGCCGCCCAGACCCGTCTGGTGGATGAGGCGCTCATGCGCGGGAGCCGGATCGGTCTGTTTCTGCAGAAAAACCCCAAGCAGGATAATCCGGGGCCGACCGATCTCTATCGGGTCGGCACCGCTGGAAATATTCTCAAGATGCTCCGTTTTCCCGACGGCACGGTGCGCTTTCTGGTGCAGGGATTGTCCCGCATTCGTATTCGCAAGTATATTTCAACTTCGCCGCATCTCACGGCCGAGGTTGAAGAGCTGTCTGACAGAGTGGAAAACACCGTCAAGATCGAGGCCCTCCAGCGCAACGTGCTCGAGCGAATCAAAACGCTGGCCGATCTTGCCCCGTACTTGAACGAAGAGTTCCACGTCTCGGCGATCAATCAGGACACGCTCTCCAAGCTGACCGATTTTGTGTCGTCGTACCTGAACATGTCGATCGAGCAAAAACAACTCATTTTGGAAGAGGCCGATGTTTTCCGGCGCACCGAAATTCTGTACACGGCGATCATCAAGGAAATCGAAGTTCTCGAGTTGTCGCAAAAGATTCAGGCCTCGGCGGCCAGCGAACTGGGAAAATCCCAGCGCGATTTTATCCTGCGTGAACAACTTAAGGCGATCCGCCGGGAACTGGGCGATACCGATGACAAGAGCGAAATCGAAGAATTCGAGAAGCGGATCGCCGAAGCAAAGATGCCGGAGACCGCCGAGAAAGCGGCCCGCAAGGAATTGGAGCGGATGAACCACATGACTCAGGCCTCGGCCGAGTACACCGTCTCCCGTACCTACCTCGACTGGTTGGTTTCCCTGCCGTGGGACAAATCGACCAAAGACATTCTCGATCTGGCCAAGGCCAAAAAGATTCTCAACGAAGACCACTACAATCTCGAAAAAGTCAAAGATCGGATTTTGGAATACCTCGCTGTTCGCAAATTGAAAGCGAGCATCAAAGGACCGATCCTCTGTTTCGTCGGCCCGCCCGGCGTGGGGAAGACCTCGCTCGGCAAATCGATTGCCCGCGCCATGGGTCGGGAGTTCGCCCGGGTGTCGTTGGGCGGCATGCGCGATGAGGCCGAGATTCGCGGACACCGTCGAACGTATATCGGCTCCATGCCCGGCCGCGTGCTCCAGAGTATCCGCCGGTGCGGTTCAAACAACCCGGTGATCATGCTCGACGAGATCGACAAGCTCGGAGCCGATTTCCGTGGCGACCCGGCCTCGGCACTATTGGAAGTGCTCGATCCGGAACAAAATGATTCGTTCTCCGATCATTATCTCGACGTGCCGTTCGACTTGTCGAAGGTGATGTTTATCACCACGGCAAACTGGACCGATCCGATTCCGCCGGTTCTGCGCGACCGCATGGAGTTGATCTACATTGCGGGATACACCGATATCGAAAAGCTGGCCATCGCCAAAAGGCATTTGATTCCCAAGCAACTCGAAAACCACGGCATCGACACCAGCCGGTTGTCTTTCACCGACGCCGCGATTCAAACGCTGATCGACGGGTACACCCGAGAAGCGGGACTTCGCAATCTGGAGCGCGAAATCGCCGCGGTCACCCGCAAGGTGGCGCGGAAGATCGCCTCCGGCAGTAAGGGGAAAGCGGCCATCGACAAGAAGGACGTCCCTAAACTTCTGGGCGCGCCCAGATTCAGCCGCGAAGTGCTCTCGCGCACCGGACGAGTCGGCGTGGCGCCGGGACTGGCCTACACCTCGGTCGGTGGAGAAATACTGTTTGTCGAAGCGACCGCCATGCCGGGGAAAAATCAACTCACCCTGACCGGACATCTCGGTAACGTCATGAAAGAATCGGCGCAGGCGGCGCAATCGTTCATACGGTCAAACTTCCGTGCCCTCTCGATTCCGGGAGGCGTATTCGAGGGCCAGGATGTACATATCCATGTCCCGTCGGGCGCGGTACCCAAGGATGGTCCTTCGGCCGGCGTCACTATGGCCGTAGCCCTGTCGTCGCTCTATACCGGTCGTCCGGTGAAGCCGCGTCTGGCGATGACCGGCGAGATCACCCTGCGCGGCGAACTGCTCCCTATCGGCGGCCTGCGCGAAAAGCTCCTCGCCGCTCTGAGAGCCGGCGTGACGACCGTCATTCTGCCCGAGGAAAACCGCCGCGATATCGCCGAAATTCCGGTGGAAATCAAGAAAGTCGTCAAGTTTAAGTTCTTTTCCGACGTCGCTACCGCTATTAAGTTTGCTCTGGATACCCCTGCGAAGAAATCCCGGCCCCGATCCGGGCGCAGGAAAACGAAGAAATCTTCCTGACCAGGGCGGAAATATGAAGCTGGTCACGGCCGACCAGATGCGCTCCATCGATCGTGACACGATCGAACATCACGGCATTCCCGGACCCACGCTCATGGAGAACGCGGGACGCGGAATTGCCGAACGAATCCTGCGCGATCTGCTCCCGATCCCTCGCTCGTCTCATGTCGCGATCTTCTGCGGCAAGGGGAATAACGGCGGCGACGGTTTTGTCATTGGCCGGCATCTTCATCACGCCGGCGTCGAAGTTGACATCTGGTTCCTCGGTCCCATCGACAAGCTCTCCCACGATGCCCGCTTCAACTTCGATCAGGCCGCGGGCTCCGGCGTGCGGCTACATCAGATTCTGAGCGAAACCGAAATTCCCGCGCACCTCAAACATGATCTGGTCATAGATGCCCTCTTCGGCACCGGTTTTTCGGGAGCGCCGAACGGAATTTCTGCGCGAATCATAGAATTCATAAATGGGCAAACTGTCCCTGTTGTCGCAGTCGATATGCCGTCGGGGCTGAACGCCGACACCGGCTCGCATGAAGGAGCAGTAGTGCGCGCCCGGCAGACCTTCACACTCGGACTTCCCAAGTATGGCCTGTATGTCTCGCCGGGGAGGGAGATGGCCGGCAAGGTCGAGGTGGTGCCGATCGGCATTCCCGATCAGGTTGTCACCGCTCACAATATTCAAATCGACTTGATCACCGGGGAACATGTTGCCACGGCCCTTCCCGTGCGCAAGCCCGATGGCCACAAGGGGGATTTCGGCTGGGTGTTGTGTGTCGCCGGATCGACCGGTATGACAGGTGCGGCCGCGCTGTCCGCCGAGAGTGCTCTGCGCTCGGGGTGCGGTCTGGTGCGACTCGCCTGCCCCGAAGCGACCCAGCCGGTGCTGGCGGGGAAACTGACCGAAATCATCACGCATCCACTTCCCGATGTCCGCAAAAAGGGGGCGCTCGCGCTCCGGGCGCTGGGCGAAATCGTCTCACTGCAAACTGACTATGATGCTGTCATCCTTGGCCCGGGAATCGGGCGACACCACGAGACCGGGGAACTCATGCGTCGGCTTATTGGGCGGATCACCAAGCCGGTTATTCTCGACGCCGACGGTCTCAACGCCTTCGAAAATCATTCTGATTTGCTGGCGGATCACAAGTCGCCTTTGATCATCACCCCGCACGCGGGAGAATTCACCCGGCTGACCGGAATCGACGTCCCAACCGGCATTCACGAACGTTTGCGCACTGTCCGAGAGACCGCCAAGCTCTTGAAGATTACTTTGGTGCTCAAAGGAAGCCCGACAATTATCGCCAATGCCGACGGTTCCTGCTGGCTTAATCCGACCGGCAACTCCGGGATGGCCACCGCCGGTAGCGGCGATGTGCTCTCAGGCATTATCGGTTCATTCCTCGCTCAGGGAGTGTCGGCCGAGAATGCTGCGGTCTGCGGAGTGTTCGTCCACGGCATGGCGGGTGATCTGGCGGCGGAAGAGTTGTCAGAGCGCGGTATGATCGCGGGGGATATGGTGCGGTATTTGCCGCAGGTGT
>JBGOTX010000266.1:0-3918 GCA_041476705.1 Candidatus Zixiibacteriota bacterium | reverse complement strand
TATTCGCGTTCTCCTTTCAGTTTCCAAAAATGCCAATACTCTGACTGCATAGGAATGTCACAACTGGCATGCCAAAGGCGAGCAACTATTGTAACAGGCTTGCCGACAATGGGTTGGTGCGTAGAGTAGGGGTCAGGGGCGTGTTTTCAGTCGTACCGACCGGTACATCCCGGTACAACTGGCAACGCGAAAACAGACAAGGCGAGAGTGGACTAAAATAGTCGGCTTATTGCCGGCGAATGATGACCGTCGTCAGTTTGCCGCCTCTGAAGAGCGTCAAGGTGGAGGCGCCACCCTCAAGTCCGGCCAGTATCCGTTCGAAAAGTTCTTTGACGTTGGCGACTCGTTTGGCGTCGACTTGAGAGATGACATCCCCTGACCTCAGCCCGCTGGCGAAGGCGGCCCGGTTCGGGTCGATTTTGTCGACTTCAAACTTCCCGTTGGATGTGGTAACGGTGAATCCGAGGAGTCCCTTGGGCGGTAGTCCGGTCATTGAGGTCACCACTACCTCAGAATTGTCTTCGCCAGCTCGCACAGGGCGTGTCATTTCGACCAGCGGCGAATCGTACGGTTCATCGTTCAGCCACTGGGCGAGTGGTTTCTGTGCCGTGACGAGCCACTTTCCCTGAATCTGCTCTTCGAACACCTGCCGGCCGGGGGTATGGGCACGCCACGACGGCGATTTGTATACCGCCAGCGTCGATTCCGGACCGATAAATACCGGCGCCACTGCGAGCGTCAAAAGCATCGCCAGATTATCGCGGCGAAATGGCCCCGCCTGCAACAGCGGATGATTGGCCACCGGCTGAGGCACATTTGAGCCGTTTAAGTGCGCCTGAGCGATGAGCCGTTGCGACAATTGGTAGATGAGGGTGAACAGCATCCCCGCCCGGTTAGGCGGAGCTTCGATTGCGACACTTCGCAGTTGGCCTCCGAGCGGAATGATGAGCGGGTTGGATTCGCCCGCCGACGGATAATAACGCAGGAGATAGATTTCGAAGTTTGACTCTACCCAACTGATTCCTCCGAGCAGGGAGAGTTTGGCCAAAACCGAGTCCCCTTGAGATTCCCAGAACGACCTGATGAGCGAATCATTATTGGCCACCCAGCGCATGTCGGCGTTGGGGGAGTTGTTGAGATAATAGTCTGGATAGAGCGTCGCCTGAAACGAAACCGCCGAACCGTTGACCGTCACATGCGGCAGAGAGGAGGTCTGGCCGATTACCTCAGGGGCGATAGCAAGGCAAAACAGACTTATAGTCAGTCTGGCGAATAATCCAAATCGTTGCATCACCGGCCAAATTACCTTGTGTTCGACTCAGGATCAAGGTTTGAGTCGCCGAGCCGGATTCACCATCAGACCCCCGGCTGAGGAGTCGGTTCGCCGGTTGTCGGGAGGGCCATCTGCGGCCCGGTCGGCTCAACCAGGCCAAAGTAAAACATGGTGCCCAGCGAGCTTTGAAAGGTGCCTATAAACCCGCCAACCGGGATCGAGATCGGCAGGGCGATAATAATGGCGACCAGGAAGGCCGACCAAAGCGGCAGGCCCAAAGAATACGCCAACAAAACAATCGGCGCATAGACTACAAACGCGACAATGGTCACCGCCATGCCAATACCAATGGCCAACCCAATGACGATGAGGACAAACACGATGTTCTTACCCAAATGATTGCGGAAAAGCAGGTACCCTTCTTCGAGGGCGTCGCCGATCGAGATATTGCGCACCACCATCGCCCGCTGAGCCAGCGAGACGATACATGCAAAGGCGACGGCGAGCATGAAGATGACCGGAAGGGCAAATAGCAGGGTCACCACAAAGGGAACCACCCCCGCCTTGAAGGAAATAATCAGCAATCCCGCCACAACACCGAACACGACCACGGCGGTCATCCCCGACAAGATGGTCAGGCCCAATGTGCGCCAGAAGAAGTCAACTCCGGTCGAAAACGATTCCGACAATTTGTAGGCGCCGCCTCGGGTGATCCGGTTGACCGCATCGATGAGTCCCGGGATCGCGATACAGTACATGACAAGATAGATCATCGCGAATATGGCGAGGCCGATCAAAAATGGGGCCAGCCATGCCCAGATTTGAGATGGGTCCTGACTCAGCTTACCAAAGGGTGTGCCGGAAAGGTCTCCGCCGTTCATCGAACTTAAGTCGTGTTTGCCGAAGGAGGTGTTGAAACCGCTCCCCCAGCCGGCGAAAAGTCCCAGTATCCAGAGCGACTTGTGCCGCCAGGCCAGTGCGAATGAATCGCGAATCATCTTGCCATAGTCCATAATTTTTTCCCTCTTGTCTTATGGGTATGAATTATGTACCAATTGATGCCGCCGCACACAAGCAAAAAAGGATGGTCAGTTCGTGAAAGCACGCCCATTTGTCATGTTACTCCTGGTCGGTCTCTCGTGTCAGATCGTCCCCGGATGCACCGGCCAACCGGAGAAAAGCAAGCAGGCCCAGTCCAATCCGGCCGATACCGCCATGGCGCCGGCCTTACGCGACAGTATCGTGATCGAGCTGACGGGTAAAGATTCGGTGTCGGTGTTCGATCTGCTCCGAGGATCACATGCCGTCTGTTTTCAAAGCACGATGGGTGGCGTGTTTGTGAAGCAGATTGATTCGGCGAAGAACAGCATGTCGGCGTTCTGGATCTATTCGGTGAATGACACGATGCCGAAAGTGGCGGCCGACCGATTTGTTACGCACACCGGCGACCGGGTGAAGTGGCATTTGAGGAAGATGGGGGAGTGATTGAGGAGTCAGGCTTCGACAAGCTCGGCCTGACTTATTGCTGGATTGTTGTAATTGTTTGGGGAAGTCACCCTGGGCCGGTCGAAGGGTGACGTGCGGGAATATTTTGCGGGTGACCTACGCCGTGCTCGTTCGTCGCGACGCAATAATTTGAGACAATTCGTCCAATCTCGTCGGCAACATCAGAAAGATGTACAGGGAGCGATTGTCAAAATTGAAACTGACCGCGAAATCGACCAGACTGGGTTTGCGTACGAGTTGGCAGAGTATTTCCTGCCGCGAGGGAACAGCAAGTACTTCTTTTGCACGTTCCATTGCGAAGGTGGCAATCGTCCATTCTTCCCACTGGCCAAGTCGGTAAACCGTATCAACGGCCACTTGTATGGAGGTGGACGAGTATGGCAAGATTGTGCGATACTCGTTGCTTAGCATGGAGCTCCTTTGCAGCTGGTCAGCAACAAGTCGATATCGGTCCGGGCCAGCCGCGGTCCAAAACGCCAGTGCGGAGTTGTGAAATCGTTCGAAAAGATCGAGTACGAAAGTCTTATCCGAGAAGATGGTTTTGCCACGCACCTCAATTACCGCAAAGTGGGGCGAATCGGGGCCAATTCCCCAAGCTTTTCTCACTTCAGGCTCGATACGGGAGTCACGCAAGAGAATGTTTTCGCTTAGCATTGCTTGGGTCCTTACACGTAAGGAGAGGAGTTTGTTCTCCCGTGACTTGGTATCCACCGTTTCGCAGTGGGTCCTTCACGCTCCGTCACCGGTGACTCTACGTTACAAACACCCGGCGCAATATACCGGCAACTGGCACGAAAGATCAAGAATCAAGACTGGATTCCGGCCGTCCGCGGGAATGACATTGGTATAGACTTCAATTGTAGGTCGGGTTGCGAGAACGCCGTCAGGCGGACGAGCTACCCGACATCTTGTTCCGGCAAAGAGAAGATGTCGGGTAGTCGGAATTCCGCACGCGGAATTCGCCAACCCGACCTACAAGTACGCAAAAGATGGCGAGCTTGAAGACAAACCGCGCCCTTGTATCTTGAGATTTGGATATATCTATGTCACCAAAGTACATTATGGAGAAGAAGTCGAGGTCGCGGGCGACGGCTTGTGGCCTCGGGGTGGCGCCGAGATCGTCCCGCCCTAGGGCAGTG
>JBGOTX010000265.1:0-3931 GCA_041476705.1 Candidatus Zixiibacteriota bacterium | reverse complement strand
TTCGAAAGAATTACAATCTTCCACCCGTGATGTTGAGCAATCGTCAGCGCTTCGAGAACAGTGGCTTCGAGTTGGACACCGTCGGGGTCGGACAGGTAGCTCCGATCCGCCATGACGGTACCGTCGCGATCCAACAGAAGCGCTTTAGATTCCGGCTTATACCCGGTCAAAATATTCCGAGCACGAGCCGCAACTTCATCGGGATTTATGGGCGTCAGGCAATACCTCTGCTCCCGCCAGCATGGCTTTTTCCCGTGCAGTGAACAGGGGCGGCAAGATTCGACTACTTCGATTACACCATCGAATACGCCTCGCGGGCTGAATCCGAGGGCCGGATGAGTCGGGCCGAAAATGGCCAGCGTCGGCGTGCCGACCCCGGATGAAAGATGGGCGATTCCTGAATCATTGGAGATGGTCAGATCGGACTGGGCAATGACGGCGGCCAGTTCTGCCACGGGACGGTCGATCAGTCGGGTGAAGTGAGTTTGCGGCAGGTAATCGTGAAGGTCGAGTTTAATATCATCCTCGCCGGTCACGGCCCACAGGATATACGCCCCATGCTCCCGATGAATCTTCGCGGCGGCTTGGGCAAATCGTTCGATCGGCCACTGTTTGTTCGGATGCGCGGCGCCGGGAGCGATCACCACCAGCCTTGCACCAGCCGCGTCACTGTCCGATTCGAAATCCGGCGGGAATAACAGCGGGCGATCGGCGATAACCTTTCCCCCTGCCCGCACCACGGCCTCGTTGTATAAATCGATCGTATGTGGCCAGGACGTAGGAATCCGGTGGGTGCGCAGGATGCGAAATCGCTCCCGCCGACGCTTCGGATACGACACTTTCCAGTTCGCTGCCGTCATCCGCCGAATCAACCAGGATCGGATGTTCCCGTGCAGATCAATGACCGTGTCGAAACCCCGATCGTCGAGACTTAGCACCAGGTCGGTCAACTCGCCGATACCGGGCATGTTGGAGACCGTGATGATCTCATCCACGCCGCCGAACATCTCCACCACCGGTCGAAACCGGTCGCGGGTAAGATACGAGATGGAACTGCCGGGAAAACTCAGCCGGAGATTGAGGATCGCCGTGGAGGTCAGAATAACGTCACCCAGCGATCCGAACCTGATCACCAGGAACTTGCGGGTCATCATAGGAATATATAAAGCCCTAACAATCCCGCCGCAAAACAATAATATGCGAAATACTCGAACTTGCCGCGCCGGATAATCGCCAAGAGTGATGACACGGCGATGAGACCGGACATGAATGACAGCGCCGCCCCTACCAGATACGGTCCGAGTAGACCATGGTCGATGCCAGTCAGCTCGTGCGACTTGAGCACTGCTGCGCCGGCTATGGCCGGGATCGACAGCAGAAAAGAAAATTCCGCCGCGTCCGCTGGACGAACGCCCGCCCACATCCCGCTGGAAATCGTGGTCCCCGACCGCGATACGCCGGGCAGAATCGCAACTGCCTGGCCCAGCCCCATCACCACACACGAGCCCAGCGTAACGGACTTGTCACCCGGCTTGTGGAATTTGGTCGACAGCAAAATTAAACCGGTGAGAATGAGAAACCCCGAAGTCATGGCCGGCGCTGAGAATACTTGTTCAAAGAAATCCTTCAGGAGGAGGCCCGCGAAACCGGCGGGAAGAGTGCCGATAATGAGGTAGCCGACCATCGCCCGTTCGGTCTTCATGGAAGTATCGAACACCGAGCGGACCAACTGGATGAGCCGCGTTCGAAAATAGAAAAGCACCGATAGAAGCGTCCCAAGATGAACTATCACCTCGAACGCCACGCCTGGCTGTTTGACTTTGAGCAGGGCCTCGCCCAACACCAGATGACCCGATGATGACACGGGCAGAAACTCAGTCAGTCCCTGAATGATACCGAGAAGCGCGGCGTCAAAGTAATTCATGTGGCTTGATCAGGCGCCGATCGCCGGGGTGATCTACATGACGTCGAATTCGAGCCCTAAGAACAGGCCGTTGTTGCCGTCCAATTGAAGTTCGCCAAACAGTCGCATGGCCGGAGTCAACTCCCAGACCGCGCCGCCGTTGAGACCGAATCGGATGTCCGAGTTGGAACCCAGATTATCTTTGGCGTCTCGTTCCAGACGGACACTCAGCCGGCCATAGGGCGACAACGTGCTCCGGTTGTTGAGCGCAAAGGGGTACGATCCAATGAGGTGTGAGCCGATCTGGAAGATCGATCCCGGGCCGCGGTCATCGTACTCCACAAACCCGCCCACGGCCATATCGAACGGATACCGAGTGCCTTCCTTCATCGACCAGAATTGCCACTTAAAATCCCCCCCGAACGCCAGTTTCGTTTCGCTGCCGGCATCGAACAAGGCCACCTTAAAACGGCCATCGACATATTTCGACATCCCGTAGCCGAACCATCCGCCGATCGAATTGGCATCGGCAATGCCTGCCGAAATACCTAGCGTCCCTTTCCCCAGTCCGTATGACTGAGCCGTCGCCAGTCCGCCATAAACCGAGCCGAATCCGCCGCCCATAGACAGCGATGGAACCAGACTCAAGACGACGATTATTGCGGATACGAAGACGCGCTGTCTCATCGGTTTTCCCTTCACACGGAGTACACTCTTTTATATAAATCTACCCCCCTCGAAAGTCAGTGTCAACTTCAAATCGGAGCGTCGAGATCAACCCCTTCTTCGTAAGTACTGCTCGGCCAACCGGATAATCCGGTCCGGGTCAAGACCATTCAGGTCAACGCCCGTCAATTACTCTATGAACCCCAGATTGAGCCGTCCCATCGCCGCCCGATAGATGGCAAATTCGTATGGACAGAGTATGTCATACGATCACTCCGGTATCAAATCGTAAACTATTGCCCATACAAAAACACCGCGACAAAGGTCGCGGCGTTGGTCGACGACTGAATGACTCCGAAGCCCTAATACAGATTATATTTGGAAATTCGGTCGCGCAGGGTGTTGCGCGAGATTCCGAGCGTTTCCGAAGTCTTCACCTGGTTGCCGTTGTATTGCTTGAGGCAGGCCGCGATCACCGCCCGCTCCAAGGCCGCTTCGAGGAAATGATATATCTGTCCCTGGGAATTGGCGATCAACTGCGGCATGATCGGATCGACGATCTTGCGGAATGTCTCCGTGTAATCATCCTGCAAAACGGTCAGGTCGATATCAAGTTTCGGCTTGTCTTCCGCTAAGCTGGGGAAATCTTCGGGCTGGAGCGAATCATTCTTGGACATCACCATGGCGGTGTGAATGTTGTTTTCCAGTTCGCGGACATTCCCCGGCCAGGTGTATTTTAGGAGCGCTTGTTGGGCTTTCTTTGAAATTTGCTTTTGTGAAACGCTGAGCATTTCGGCAAATCGGTTGCGGAAATACTCCGACAGCAGGAGAATGTCGTCCCGGCGCTCTCGAAGCGGCGGCAGATAGATGGACACAACTTTTAGTCGATAGAACAAATCGACTCGGAATGAACCCTCTTTGATCGACTGCACCAGCGACTTGTTGGTGGCGGCGATGATCCGAACATCAACTTTGGTCGTCTCATTCCCGCCCACCCGCTCGAAACACTTCTCCTGCAAAACCCGCAACAGCTTGGACTGCGTGAGCATCGACATGTCGCCGATCTCGTCAAGGAAGAGCGTTCCTTCGTTGGCCTGTTCAAATTTGCCGATACGTTTGTAATAGGCCCCCGTGAAAGCGCCCTTTTCATGGCCGAACAGCTCCGACTCCAGAAGCGTCTCCGGCAAAGCGGCGCAATTGACCGAGAGAAACGGGCCGCTCTTGCGCTTGGAATTCCGATGGATCGCCCGTGCCACCAGTTCCTTGCCGGTTCCGGATTCGCCGAAAATCAGCACCGCCGCGTCGGTCTTGGAGACTTGGCCGATCAACTTGGCGATTTCGACTATCTCGGGCGACTTGCCG
>JBGOTX010000264.1:0-3940 GCA_041476705.1 Candidatus Zixiibacteriota bacterium | reverse complement strand
AGGTCTGGGTCGTATTATCAAAGGTCGCGCCCCCGATATACAACTGGAGGTCCGGTATGGCAAATACCGAAGGCACTGCCAGAAGGATCATCGCCGCCACCGACCAAAGAATAAGTTTTTTCATACGTGGTTCTCTATCAGCCAATGTTTCCGTTTTTCGTATCTGGTGCATACATATATCTATTCAATCGCTTATAAGCAACATGCATGCCGTGGAAAGAGGGTAATACGCGCTCTAATGGAATCTCTAATGCGCTATAACATAACGACTTAAGAGCCGTTTTTCTTGCCAGAAAAGAGGATTCTCTTAGTCTCCAGTCGAATATTGAATAACTATGCACATTTTGGGAAACAGGAGGGTGCAGTTGGCGCTTTCGGCTTACCTCAACCTTCCCGCGAACCCGGTCGTTCATAGCGATTTGGCTGACAGGTTCTGACAGGAGAGGAAAGTAGTTTAGCGGCAGACAGAAAATGTGATATATTAACGAAAACTAAGAGGGTATATTCAGAGCCATGGCAGACAAAAAAATAGAAATCAAGAAAAGCAGGCCCGAAGTGGCCGCCACCATCTCGACCCTGGCCCCCGACCGCCGCAAGGCGCTCGATGCCGCCCTGCTACAAATCGAGCGGACGTTCGGCAAGGGCTCCATTATGCGTCTTGGCGACGGCACGATTGCCGAGGTCGAAGTCATTCCTACCGGGTCACTTGGCCTTGACCACGCCCTCGGCGTCTGGGGCATACCCCGTGGACGAGTGACCGAAATCTTCGGGCCGGAATCGTCGGGGAAAACCACGCTCACGCTTCACATTATTGCCGAAGCCCAGAAATTGGGGGGCGTGGCGGCCTTTATCGATGCCGAGCATGCGCTGGATGCCAACTATGCCCAGTCGCTGGGAATCGATGTCAGCAATCTGATCATATCTCAGCCGGACAACGGCGAGCAGGCCCTTGATATTGTCGAAACGCTCGTCCGTAGCGGCGCGGTTGACATAATCGTTGTCGACTCGGTTGCGGCCCTCACTCCCAAGTCTGAAATCGAAGGCGAAATGGGTGATGCTCACATGGGCCTGCAGGCCCGGCTCATGTCGCAGGCGCTCCGAAAACTGACGGCGATTACCTCCAAGTCCCGGACCGTCATCATTTTCATCAACCAGATCCGCATGAAAATCGGAGTCATGTTCGGCAACCCCGAAACGACTACCGGCGGCCATGCGCTCAAGTTTTACGCGACGGTGAGAATTGATATCCGCAAAATCGCCACCATCAAAGAAAACCAGGATGTGATCGGCTCGCGCACCCGCGTCCGAGTGGTCAAGAACAAAGTGGCCCCACCGTTCCGCGAAGCGGAATTTGACATTATCTACGGCAAAGGAATCTCCCGGTCCGGCGAACTGGTTGACATGGCCAGCGAATTCGGCATTATCGAAAAATCCGGCTCATGGTTCAGTTACGGCGGAGACCGACTCGGCCAGGGACGGGAATCCGCCAAGCGCTTCCTGGAAGAACACCCGGATATCTCCCAGCAAATCTTCGAGAAGGTGAAGGCCAATCTCGGTTCGACCCTTATCAGGACCGCCGCGCCCACCGCCGACGCCGACGAATAAGCGGCAGGTATCGTTTACGCCGCTCGGCCAGTGCCAGTAACGCTCAGCGTTCGGGAGTGAAATACTCTTCCAGCAGAAAATAATTCATTTTCGCTTCGTGATTGAAGTCACCGCCACCGACGCCAGGGTCGGCGGTTAGATCCATCCATGCATGAGCATCGTGCTCGCGGTGAATCGGGCAAAGAACATCGAGGCGCCGGTTGATCTCGTGCTGATCCAGAGACGTTTTCACCAGACAAAAAACTTGCGGCTTTTCGCCTCGAAAAATTTCCCGCGCATAGGCCAGCGGCTCGACCGTATACTCATCCGCTATCAAACCCAACTCTTCCGTGATTTCACGAGCCACGGCATCCTGAATCAGGTCGGCCAGCGACCCGTACCCCAAAATCCAATCGACTGAACCGGCCACCGATGGTCCCACGCTCGATTCAAGGGAGGCCAGATTCCCGGAACGGTGCATGCACAAAACAACACGGCGACCATCGGGCGGAGTGATCACAAGAAACCCGCATACGCCGAGACAAATCGCCAGTGGATTTTTTTCGACGGAAGGGCCTGGGTATTTCGATTTCCAGTATGACCTCAAAGTCCCGCCATGATCGGCAAATAACGGATGCACCAGGTCAAGCGCAAAGCAACTTCCGGCCTGCTGACCATACGCAGCCGGTTGCACAGTGAGCGACGGCTTCCCCACCGTCAGTTTCGCCGAAGCCGGTTTCATGACCATTGGACCGTCGTACAATCGTCCTTCGACGCGCATCATTCGTTCGATCTCGGTCGAAAATTTCGCAATCAACGGGTCGGAAAAGGTGAACGGAAGATTGTCATACTGAACGGCCACCAGTGCGGGATCAACCGCTTGCGGGCCGAAGAACCTTATGATATCGATATACCCGGAGTCGTGCGCACGATCTTTGCCTACGGCGCGAGACGTAAAATCTTCGCCGAAATACTGATGCACGATCTGGTCGTGCCTGCTATAATCCAAATATCTCATCGCCCAAGAACAGAAGTGTAACGCCTATGACCGCAATCGCCGCGCCGATCGCCGCTCGCGGTGACACATGCTCTTTGTAATACAAAATGACGGTCGGCAGAATCAGAATCGGGGAGGTTGAATTGAGCGTGGCGGCGATTCCGGCCGAGGTATGGGCTAATGCCACGAGTGACGACCAGACTCCCAGGAACGGCCCAAACACCGCCCCGCCGAAAGTGAAAAGCATCGCCTTCCCATGTCGGGCGGCCTCGAACGCTCCTCTCGCCTCGCCGCGAATGAATGCCCACCCCCAGATGATAATCACCGCCGCGGCCATCCGCACAAACGATGCCTGCATCGGATCAACCGGCGGCCCGGCGTGCATCATCCCCTGCTTTGAAAGCACCAGCCCCACCGCCTGACAGACCGATGCAATGCTCACCAGCACAATCCCACGGGTTAGTGTGCCGCGATCGGGGTGGTCATCGTGCAAGTCGAATCGGTTACTGCTCTGGTATCCACGCTCCAGCACCACCCAGGACACGCCCGCAATCGTGATGGCAATACCGACAATATCAACCACCTGAAGTTTCTCCCCCAAAAACACCCACGCCACCAGCGTAGTGATAATCGGCACGGTGCAGAACAACAGCGTGGTCAGGCGCGGGCCGATCATGACCAGCGCTTTGAACCCGGCCGAGTCGCCGATCACCAGACCGATAAATCCGGAGAGCGAGAGCCAGAAGACCTGCATCATGTTGAGCCCGGTCGGAATCGGGTGGCCGGTGGTGATGGTGAGGATGGTCATGTAGATAACGACGGCGAACACCAGCCGAATCTTGTTGACCCGATACGAGCCGATAATCCTTCCGGCCTCGGAGAAAAAGACCGCCGTAAACGACCAGAAGAAGGCGGCGGCTAAAGCGGATATTTCACCGAGATGGGGAATCGAGGGGTCCATATGGGGGTGGAATATGGGGAGAAGAGGGGGGAATTACAAGAGGGGATGGTGGCGGGGTGTGGGGTGGCAAGAGTTCTGGAATTTGTAGGTCGGGTTGCGAGGACGCCGTCAGGCGGACGAGCTACCCGACATCTTTCTTCCCCCTCACCTGTCACTTCGTGACATCCTCTCCCGGTGGGAGAGGAATTTCTTTCGACGATTTGTGTTTGAGTGACCGGTGAATCGCCATTCTCAAGAGACTGTAGACGAGAAATCCTTCTCCCTCGGGGAGAAGGTGGCCGAAGGCCGGATGAGGGGGTCGATTGTTCCGGCAGGTGTTGCACCGAAGGCGTGTCACCTGCTGGTCCAGGATTATTCTACGTAGGTCAACCGCGTCTTCGCTGTTCGCGGGTGACATT
>JBGOTX010000263.1:0-3941 GCA_041476705.1 Candidatus Zixiibacteriota bacterium | reverse complement strand
GTACGAGCAGAGTGTTGAGCGTGACCGTGCCCGCCGCCATGAGGGTGATGAGTGTGGGCACGTAGTTCATATCTGTAGCCTGAACTTATTGAGCCTTGGTAGATGATGCGAGCGCGGCGTCAATCGTGGACTTGAAATCGGCGTAACTTTTAGGATTCGGTATTTGCGTGAGATTGACGAAGAAAGTCGGCGTGTGGTCGACCTGTGCCGCGTTCGCAGTGTCCGTATCATGCTGTACTTTGCTCTTCACCACGGAAGAATTGACGTCGGCATCAAATTTCGCAAGACTAAGGCCGAGCGACGTCGCATAAACGTTGAAGTATTTCGCGACGACCGTGTCCGCCGCGACCACCGACCATTCAGCTTGCTTTGCATACAGCAAATCGTGCATCTCCCAGTACTTTCCCTGCAATCCTGCCGCCTCGGCGGCCTGTGAGCTTATCATCGCGTCTTGGTGTATCTGGAAGAGCGGAAAATTGCGGAACACAAAAACCACGCGATCACCGTACTGCGTTTCCAGCTGTTGCATGATGGGTTCGTATTGTGCGCAGGCGGGGCATTGAAAATCGCCGTACTCGATAAGAGAAACTTTTGCGCCCGCATTGCCGCGCGTCCAATCGGCGGACGTAATCGGCGGGACGGTTGTCGCGTTAAAATTGCTCTGTGCGGGCGATACTTTTGACGAGAGAAAGCCGGCGGCGATGACGGCCACGAGGAGAACGGCCATGAACATCCCGATAACCCAGAATTCCGTCTTGCGCTGCATAGTGGAGCGAGTATACCCGAATCGGGTACTCGCGACAACCGCCCCTGCTAGTGATGTTTCTTCGCCGCGCATTTGCACCCGAGGGGCCTGATGAATTCGTCGAAATATTCTTCGCCGTAATCTATCGTTATTTCCCCGCCCGCCCTGATGTCCCTCACCGCCGAGATGAGGATATGCCCGTCGTGGATTTCCGCCTCCGCATCCGGCTCGCACGAGTGATTGATGTAGCGGGCGATATTCGAGGGTGTTTCGCCGTCTATCGTCCAATTGTCGTCGAGCTCGAAGAGGTAGCGGGTTTTGAGCGCATCGGCGGCTTTCGTCGTTATTTTTGTGCCCGTGTACTCGACGATGAAGTCCCCTTTCACGATATCCGCGCGCGCATAGAGTCCCTCCCCCGTCCCCGAATGCGAAGGCTTGACCGCTACGGCAGCGCCTGTCGTTTTCATATGATGCGGGTATAATACCCGCAATGGCTAAACGAGAGAAGTTGTCGACGGAAAGTTACAAAGGGGTCCGCGATTTCTACCCCGAAGACCAATTCCTACAGCGGCATCTCTTTGAGCACATGGAACGCGTCTGCGAGCTCTTCGGCTACGAGGAATACAACGCCTCGATTCTCGAACCGGCCGAACTCTACCGCAGCAAAACCTCCGAAGAAATCGTCAACGAACAGACCTATACCTTCGTGGACCGCGGCGGACGCGAAGTGACGCTCCGGCCGGAAATGACGCCGACGGTGGCGCGTATGGTAGCGGCGCGGCAGCGCGACATCCCGCTTCCCGCACGCTGGTACTCGATTCCCAACGTTTTCCGCTATGAGCGCCCGCAAAAAGGAAGATTGCGCGAGCACTGGCAACTCAATGCCGACCTCATCGGGGCGGAGGGAGTCGAGGCCGACGCGGAAATCATCGCGATGGCGCACGGCATTATGCGCAGTCTCGGCGCGGATGAGCGGAATTTCGAGATACGGGTATCGGATCGGAGAATTCTCGATTCCATCTACCACTCCGTCGGCATCGCCAAGGAATACACGGCCGAAGTGACGCGTCTTCTCGACCGCCGCGCAAAGATAGATGATTTCGAAAAAAAGCTCACGGCAATGATTGCCCACGAAGAAAAAGCGGTGAAACTCATCGAAGAACTCGAACGAATCACTTCGACAAAATATCTCGAGGACTTACGGGCCGCCCTCGAGCACATGGGCGTCAATAATATGGTCGTTGATACCTCCATCACGCGCGGATTTGATTACTACACCGGTATGGTTTTTGAGGTGTATGACACCGATGAGAAAAACCGCCGCTCACTGTTTGGCGGCGGTAGATACGACAACCTCCTCTCGCTCTTTGGCGGCGAATCTATCCCCGCTGTGGGTTTCGGTATGGGCGACGTAACCGCACGCGACTTTTTGGAAACGCACAATCTTATGCCCGCATACGCGCCCTCAACCGAGCTCATGATATGCGTCGTCGAAGAGGCGGACACCTCGCACGCGGTACAGCTGGCGCAAAGCTTGCGACGCGAAGACGTCGCGGTCGCGGTGAATTTCTCGGGTAAGCGCGTCGGCGACCAGATACGGCAGGCCGACAAAATGCGCATTCCCTTCGTCATTGCGGTAGGCGCAAAAGAGCGCGAGAGCGGCCGCTACACGGTGAAGAATCTCGCAACCGGCCACGAAATGATCCTCCCCGCCGACGCAATTGCGGAGCATCTCTTTTCCTCGCTCGGCTGATTTTCATGCGCGTTGTAACGTTCGATATTGAGACGGCAAATTGGATGTCGGATACGGGCTCCGGCGACCCCGCCGACCTTACGATAGCGCTCGTCGGAGTCCATGATTCGGAAACAGACACATACTCAAGCTATCTCGAGAGCGAGCTGCCGCAGCTGTGGCCCATTCTCGAGCGCACCGACGTCCTCGTCGGCTACAATTCGGATCATTTCGATATTCCCCTGCTTAATAAATATTACCCGGGCAACCTCACGAAAATAAAAAGCCTCGACATCATGAAAGAGGTCTATGCGGTGGTGGGCCGGCGGCTCAAGCTCGACTCGCTCGCGGAGGCGACGCTCGGCGAGAACAAAAGTGCGAGCGGCGCGCAATCGCTCCAGTGGTGGCGTGCGGGCGAAATCGAAAAAGTGCGCGCTTATTGCCTCAAAGACGTCGAGATAACGAAGAAACTTTTCGATACGGCACTCGCCAAGGGCTCGCTCAAATACAAAGAGCTGGGCCGTGACCGCGAGGTAAAACTCAACACCAAAAACTGGCTAGCCCCTGCGGGCGGTGCCATGACCTTTACGCTCGGACTGTAGGTTTGCGAAAAAGGCCGCTTTTGTTAGTCTTCCCCACGGGCGGTATTCACCGCACAAATTGCTTCGTTTCAACACTGCAACAAGGGAGAGGTGTCATGTCGGACATGACAAAGAAGCCTCTCACCTTAGATGGTGTGATGGCTTACGTACGGCACGAGGTTCTTACGTGGCCTAATCTGTTCACGTTCATACGATTCTGGTGCGCTGTCGGAATGTTCGTATTGTCCGGACATTCCGTCATCGTCTTCTGGCTCGCCCTCTTTGGCGCGCTCAGCGACGTCATCGACGGCTGGCTGGCGAAAAGGTTTGGTCTAGGTACGGACTTCGGTAAAAGGTTCGACCAGTACATGGATTGGTGGTTCGGCTTCGCGTTGGTGTACACAATCTGTGTAGCGGGCGGCCTCGCGTGGGATGTCTGGCCGTATAACGGCGAATTGTTTGTCCTCATCGTTGGATACCTGGTGGTGAGGACGCTGTTCCTAAAAGCCGAAACACTCTGGGTTGCCAAGGTGAAGACGGGCATGCAGTTCGTGGGCGGAGTAGTAATACTGGCCGGTTTTGCTGGTTTACATCTTACCTTCGGTGACTACGTGATCGAATATACAGTCCGGTCGATTGACCTCATCAATGCAGGCTATCTGCTCGTATGGAGTTCTACCAGCGTGATGGCCATATCGCTGAGAGACTATGCGCGGGGTTGGCTCGCACAACGCAAATAATCATCGGTTAACGGTGCAAAAACCGGTCCGGCCCATTTGAGGTCCGGACCGGCCATTTTTTATATCCCTGTGCCCAGAGTCAGATTTGCACTGACGACCCTTCCCTCTTCAGGGGAATGCTCTACTACCTGAGCTATCTGGGC